>DASXTY010000531.1:0-3013 GCA_036505155.1 Polyangiaceae bacterium
TAAGTAATTGTTTAAAATTCTCGCGAGAATTTTGAGTAATGGTTACGACAATCTGGCACGATAGCAACACCCTGAGACGGTCCTGTTATTCCTCTGGGCCCAGCGCCCTGCGGTTTAGCAGACAAGCTCGGAGGAGCTTGGTTCCGGGTGCAGGATTCGAACCTGCGTTACTGGCTTCAGAGACCAGCGTCCTGCCAGCTAGACGACCCCGGAAGGGACTCGATATTTTGTGTATTGTGATTTGGTTCACATGCGGTGCAGTGGGGTGCGGAATCTCCTGGGTGCAAGATCACAAAACGCCGAAGGCCGCCTGGTTTCCCGGGCGGCCTTCAAAGCGCTCTTGCTCAAGAACGACTCTGCGGCCGCCTAGGTGCTTCCTTCCTGCGCGGAGACGACGATGCCGCGGAAACCCGCAGAAAATAGCGGATTTATCGCTTTATCGCGCGCGCGCAGCAGCCCAATTTGCTCGGGCTGCTGGAGTGCCTTGGGTTGATATCGGTGGAGCAACATGAGTAAAGAACGTTACCTCTTCGTTGGGTGACGCGGGCGCGCCGCCCATTCATACTTCATACCTATTGATCGAACGTGGGCGGTCGTCAAGAAAAAGTCTATGGCCCTCCGTTACGCGAAGGCGCGGGAGTCCAGACGGCCCAGTCGCGAGCCGAGCAACGCGCGCGCGCAAGGCACGATGACCTGGTCAATGCCTTGCAAGGCCACCGCGTGCGCCTCCGCGCAGGTGACTCTCCCGTGAGCGTGCCATGTGGCTAGGTCCACGTCGTAGGTAACGATCGGTGTTCTCAGCGTTTCGCTCACGGCGTGCTCCACTGCGCTCGCAATCGCGTCACGTACCGCATCGCCTCCTTGTTCGATCGCCCACTTCGCAAAGCTCCACGCCAGCTCGGCGTGTCGCGCTTCATCGCGAGCGATCCTGCGCAACACCGACGCCGCCGCACCGTCGGTCGCCCGCCCGAGCTGCTCGGTAGCTAAGATTGCGCCCAGGGTGCACCTGCTGCGCCACCGTCGGCCGTATCGCCCGTGGATACGGCGCCGCCGCAAGCGGAGGTTCCGTTCAGCGTTACGCCGCCCGCGCCGAGCAGCGCAAGAATTCGAACTGTGAGCTCTCTATTCTTCATTATTGTGACCCCCGTGTGCCGCGGCAAAGCGTATCACGAAGCCGCTACCTCGGAGGGATGCCAGCGTACGTCCGCATCAGCCCTGACTTCGGCTCAAACTCGACGGATTTGCGCGTCACCAGACTTGGTATCAAACTCAGTGGTGAAAGCGATTGTTGGCGCGACTGTCCTCGCCTTACCAGGTGAGACTACAAATCTCGCTTGCCGTCGCCTTCGGGCTTTTGGGCACGTGGGCGGACGCGGGGCTGCAAGCGCGGTTGGACACGCCGGGCATCGCATCGGCATTCGACGCCCGACTGGACGGGACCTCTGCCGTCTCTGGGCGCGAAGGACCCACGGAAGCGGAGGCCCTGGAAGCAGCTGACAGCCGCGCATGTGAGTCGAAAAGGGCCGCAGTGTTGGCGGAGCCCGGGCTGCCCGGCGCCCCTCGCTTCGAGGCGATCCGCGCGCAGATGGTGGCCCGCGCGAAGACCGACCCGGTGGTGTTCGTGCGCACTCCCGAACCCGAGCAGAACGTGAATCACGTAGCCAGAGCCTACCGGGCGGATCTTACGACCACCGACCATGCGTGGGATGCGCTGGCGAGGTACCTCCCGCACTTGCAATATCGGCCGGATATCGGGCGTCAAACTCTATTGCGCGAGGGATATCTGTATTCGGAAAGTCCTGACCTGGCATTCGCCATCACCCAACAGGTGCGCGTCGAGCACCTCTTCAATGCACCGCAGGTTTGGATTCAGCGAGGCGAGCTCACCATGCACGCGCGCCGCAACGCCCGCGGCCGCTATGTGTTCATCGACGGCCCGCAAGCCAAAGAAGACGTGCGGCTCTTGCACTTGGACCGCATCGGCGTGGGCGCCCCGAGTGAGCCTCTGCACCGTGACCTGCGCTCGCTTCGCTATCGCTTGCATTTCGACCGCATCCGGGTGGTGCACATCACTCCGTCGCACATGGTGGTGGAGCTCGACTACGGAAAAATCGCGGTGCCTGCGGTGTTGAAAACGGAGGGCGCGCACGTCGACCTGGAGTGTCGGATCCTGGCATCGGAAGCTTCCGACGCGCTCCAGGCGCAAAACCGGTTGAATCAGCGCCGCCAGCGCGTGGTCCAGGCGCTGCGCCAAGCCATTCTCGCCGAAATCGATGATCGGCTACCCTTCGATGAGCCCCTGCACGAAGTTGGGCAGCAAGACGGCCGGCTCCGGTCGAGCTGGCAGTCCGCATACCTGCGCCACCGAACGTGGTTCAAATTCAACGACGAGCGTTACTACGTGTACGATGGCAACGGGCACCCGCGCGTTCCGCAAGTTTGCGTGGATTTTTTGACCGACAGCTTCGAGCGTGCGAGCGGCACCTGGTGGCGCGACCTGGGCTCTGAACCGGGTCGCAACATCGGGCTGCTCGACTTCAGCCAGGAGGATCTCAAGCTCCGGCGCGTGCCGGATTTCGTTCAATTCGCGGTCGATCACCCACAATGGTTCGAGGTGTACACCACCGCCGAGCGCGAGCGCATCGAGATGGGCTATAAGCCCCGGTTCTTCGACTACTTGGCGGCCAGCGCGCACCTCTACCAGCCCGGGGACATAGTGGTGATCCGCGGTTTTACCCCGCAGGACTCGGAGGAGATGCACTATCACTCCTTCTTCGTTTACGAGACCGACCCGGTGACTTCGGTACCCATCGCCATTGCCGGAAATGCCGCCTGGCCTTCGCTTCGAACCTGGGAAGTCGAGGCGCGCCGCACGCCGCTTCGAACGGTCTGGCACCGAATCCGCCCCAAGCTCGAGTGGCTCGAGCGCATCATCGCCCCGAGTCGAGGCTTGTCGGAAGCCGCGCCGCCCCGGGCCAGGGATTCCGGCTGAACGAATTGGGGGGAAGGACGG
>DASXTY010000532.1:0-4248 GCA_036505155.1 Polyangiaceae bacterium
GTCAGGGGCTTCCGGTACACAAAAGTGTCAGCGATGTCTTGATCTATGCCCCTGCCTCTGCCGCAGCCGCGGCTCCTGTAGCCGCTTCTGCTCCTGCCGCTGCCGCCGCCCCCACAGCGCCCACCGCCGTTCTCACTGCGCGCTGGCTAGAATACGAATCCGCCGCCGAAGTGCAGCCCCCAGACCTTTCCCCTATTGAATGCAAACCCGAGCGGTTCATCGAGATTCATGGTGAAACGCGCGTTGAGGAAGCCCTGGCCAAGGTCTCCGCGCAGGTAGGGCTCGAGCGCCACCTGAGCGTTGTCCCCCTTGTCGGTGAACCCCCACCACAGCGGCAGCCGAACTCCAAGAAGAAAGGTCTTGTCGAAGTAGTAGCCGACGCCGGGAGCAACCGTCAGATACGCGTCGGTCCCGCTTCTCAGTTTGCCGGCGTCGAACAGCACGGCCAATTCGCCATCCAGGCTGCCGATCAACTCATCACCAAATTCGACACGGGCCGGCCCAGAAACTGCGAACGTATCGGGGAACCAGAGTTTGAGGTCCTGAAACCCAAAGGTGGTCGCAGTGTATAAAACCGCAAGACCCTCTGCACCCGAATCGGAAGCGAGGGGCAATGCCATGCCGACCCCCACTTTGTATCGGACCGTTCCATCCAGCCCAACCCAATTTACCCCCACGTACGGATTACCAATTCCGAAGCCTGAGTCTCGACTTGCCATGCAAGGACCGGCGCACACCACGGTTTTGACGGACCCATAAGCAAGCGGCAGCATCGCTTCGATCTCGAGCTGGTCCAGGACCCGGTAACCGAAGCCGAAGGTGGGAGAAAATACGGTAATGAAGTCCTTGGTGTGAAAAGCGATCTCGCCCCAAACTCTGCCACGCTGTTCGTCCATCCCGAGGCCCGCGCCCTGAAAGCCCGATGGAGCGGCGAGCGGCGGATCGGCCGCCTTGGCGGAAGCCGCGGTGAGGGTGAGCCCGATAGCGACGATAACAGCGTGGCGATTCATGGTTCATTCACCTTTCGGGGGCGCGGCTCTCCAAAGGATTGGTAGCTAGACGAATGAGGCATACCCAATATTCACGTGCCGAACGCGCTGGTGGTGGTGCGCGCGCTCGGAATTAGCATAGGAATAGGCGGTCGCGCAGGGCAAGTTTTTTACCGCTGCCAGCTCACCGCTCACGACTGACCGCGGATAGCTGACTAAGCCATGAACGTCACGCGCTGCTCGTCGATTTTCTGCGAGGGGGGCACCTCGCCGCGCTCCGCGTGCCGCAAAAGCCTCCAGATATGCGGGCCCATCAAGTCGAGCTCGGTGGACATGAACTGTTCGCCTCCGAAGCGGCGAATGTTGCGCGACTGAGCGCGCAGAATCGCCGCGTCTTGACCAAAGATGCGCAGGGCAATTGGCTCGAGCACCGGCTTGACCAGCCGGGCGGGAATCCGGGTGCGGAAGCTCACCACTGCAAACAAACGGGTTCGAAAATCGGTAACCGGAGTGCACGCCGACGTGACCAGGAAATGGGCGTCATCCCCGAGCCGGTATTCGACTTGCGCCACCGACGGCAATATGAAGCGATCCCAGTGCTGCACCGGTCCGCCGCGCGGCGAGAGCAGCCGGGCCGCGACACCACTGGGACGCGGCTCACCCAAATATTCGGTTTCAACGCGGTCCGCGCTCCGGCGCACCACCGCCGTGATGGAGTGCTTACCGCCGCCGCGAAAGAGACCTCGGTGAAGATATCCGGTGTGAGGGACATCCAACGCATTTTCCAAAACCGCGTGCAGCGTCGCGTGCGCCTCGACCCGGCGTAGCACCGTCGCGTACCCCGGCTCCGAAGTCAGCGGGAGCGCGAAAGGTTCCCGATCGGGCTCCGCATCGGCCGAAGCGTAAACCCAGACCAGGCCCTGTTGCTCGCGGACCGGAAAGCTCAAAACGCGCCGCTCCCGGTCGCTCGTTCGGTCGAGCAGGCCAGGCACCAAGCGGCAAAGGCCCGACCCATCGTATTGCCAGCCGTGGTACCGACACGTGAGGAACCCGTCGCTGGTTACGCGACCCTGCGAGAGCGGCAAGTTGCGGTGCGCGCATCGATCCAAAAGCGCCGCCGCGCGCCCATCGATGCGAAACAACGCCATCGGCGTCCCGAGCACGGTGCGCGCAATGGGGCGGCTCCCGAGCTCGCTGGATAGACAGGCCACATACCAATAACGGCTGAGGTGTGCGACCGACACATGCCCCTTTTTGCCGGGCGGGACCAAGATGCGCTCGAGCTCGCTCATCTGCGCTAAGCCTTGTGGGTAGCTGGTTCAGCTGTCAAGCTGTGAACAGGCCCTTCTCGTTGGTTGGAGATTTGCGTTGAACGACCGAGTTTTGGACAAGAGCACCACCAGCTTCATGCGTTCGCTGTGCATGGGGCAAATCGAGGAAGACCTGATCTTACCTTTCCGCAAGCTCGACGACGAGCAGCGCGAAACGCTGAAGACGGTTTTCGCCTCACTGGATTCCTTGCTCAAGCCGCGTGAGCAGGATTTCCGCGACTGGGATCGGCGTGGCGAGATGCCACGGGAATTTCTGGACCAGCTCAAGCAATTCGGAATGTTCGGTTTCGTAGTCCCCGAAGAATATGGGGGCCTCGGCTTTGGAAGCGCCGCTTATTCGCGCGCCTTGCAGCAGGTTTCCCGCTACGACGCATCGGTGGCGGTGACGATTGGCGCGCACAGCTCAATCGGCATGCGCGGCTTGCTGCTGTTCGGCACCGAGGAGCAGCGCCGGCGTTTTTTGCCCAAGCTCGCCAGCGGCGAAATGATAGCCGCCTTTTGCTTGACCGAGCCCACTTCCGGCTCGGACGCGGCCTCGATTCGCACCAGCGCTGTCAAGGACGCCGACGGCTGGGTGCTCAATGGCAACAAGATCTGGATCACCAACGGCGGCATCGCCGACTTTTTCACCGTCTTCGCCAAAACCGGGGAACCCACCGAGCGCCGGCATTTGAGCGCTTTCATCGTCACCCGCGACATGCCCGGCGTGAGCACCGGCCGCCACGAGGAAAAGATGGGCATTCGCGCGAGCTCCACCACGTCGGTGACCTTTGAAAACGTGCGCGTGCCACACGATCATCTACTTGGTGAAGAGGGCAAGGGGTTCAAGATTGCGATGAAGATTCTCAATGCGGGGCGCTCCGGACTGGGAGGCGGGTCGGTGGGCGGCATGAAGCTTCTCATCGAGCTCGCGACCCGGCAGGCGAATCAGCGCGTGCAGTTTGGTCGGCCAATAAAGGACTTCGGTCTCATCAAACAAAAAGTGGGGCAGATGGTGGTCGACTGTTACGCGGCCGAATCGGTGGTAGCCATGGTGGCATCCCTGATCGACCAGGGTTACCAGGATTACGCGGTGGAAGCCGCTATCAGCAAAGTGCTCGCCAGCGAGTCGCTCTGGCGGACCGCAGACGAAGCGTTGCAAATCAGCGGCGGCAGCGGTTTCATGTGCGAATATCCGTACGAGCGCATCGTACGCGACTCGCGAATCAATCGGATTTACGAGGGCACCAACGAGATCCTGCGCTTGTTCATCGCGCTCACCGCCATGAACGATGTCGGCGCGCAGCTGAAGGAATTAGCAGCCAGCCTGCAGGGCGCTTTCAACGATCCCATCAAGGGCTTTGGTTTGATTTCCGAATATGCGCTCCGACGGGCGTCGCTGGCCACGGGACTTCGCCGCGCCGGCACCACATTCACCCGGCTGAACATCTTGCTCAAACCACAGGTTGCGATTTTCGAAGACCTCACCCGCGAGCTGGCCACCGCCGTCGATCGGTTGTTGCGCAAGCACGGCGCCAAAATCATCGATAAGCAGTTCGCGACCCGGCGTTTGGCGGACATCATGATCGACCTCTTCGCGCTGGCGTGTGTATTGAGCAGGGTCAACACCGTGCTCGAAGCACAAGGAGAATCGGCCGTGAGCCGCGAGCTCGAAATATTACAAGCTCTGGCCGGACAGGTGCGCCGCCGCGTGCGCAGCAACGTGGGCGAGATCGATCAAAATGAGGACGAGCCCATCAAGTCCCTGGCCGACCACGCGTTCGAGCTCGAGAAATTCGCCTGGGACACCATTTGATGCGACCCCGGCTCGAGCCCGGCCGTCAGCGCAGTCTTGCCTTCTGCTGTAAACAGCTCCGCGCCGCCACCTGCCCTAGTGTCCCGCAGTGCTCGCGAGCTTCAGCGCACCCGGTGGAATTATTTTCCAGATC
>DASXTY010000533.1:0-2172 GCA_036505155.1 Polyangiaceae bacterium
GTGGCGCCGACCCTCCGCGGTGGCGACCTCATTATCCTATGGCGGCTGACCAGACCCCGACGAGGCGATCTGGTGCTCTGCCCCGAGCCCAACGCGCAAGGGCGCGCAGTGGTCGGACGCTTGGTGGGTGACCCGGGAGACACCGTGGTGGTTAAGGGCTCGGAGGTCAGTGTGAATGATCACAAGGCGTACACCGAGCGGGCATGCCTGGCATCGGAGTTTTTGGTCCGAGACCCGAATGTCGGTGCCAACGTCAAGCAGTCCTGCCAAGTCGAAGTCCTGAACGGCCACGTTCACATGCGGGGATCCGTCGGCGGCTACAAGATGGTGCCCCCGGACGCGAAGAAAGAGGTGGAAGACGGCAGGGCGTTCTTGCTGAGCGACAATCGACTCTTTCCATATGACTCACGCGATTACGGCACGGTCGAGCGCGGCAGTTGTGCCGAAGCCGTCGTATTTCGACTGAGTGGCGGCAAGGGTTTTTTCGACCAGTCGTCTCGGTTTACTTTCATTCAGTAGGGCGGGTCAGAGCTCCTGGGCTGGCGGTTTAGAAGCCCGGTCCGACCCCGGAAAACCGGGGCCAAGAGGGGCGCGCAGCCCGGTAAGTACCCGGATTTAGCCGGGTTTTTGTCGGTTTCCAGCGTTCAGCCGTTCCCATTCGGCGGTTTTTGTTACAGGCTCCACGCGACGGCCAAGGACCGGCTTTCACTGGAGAGCTAACAACGGTCCGAGGAGCAGCCGATGGATCAAGCCAAATACTTCGTTTGCGAATCCTGTATGACGCCGGTTCCGAGCGGGCACAAATTCTGCGGACGCTGCGGCGGTCCGGTGCCAGAGGAGTCGCTAACTATCGAAGCACAATTTTTTAGCGACATGCAGGATCCCACCAAAGCTCGCCTGATTTTGATTCGTGGCGACGGGATGGACGGCCTGAGCTACCACCTCAAAGCGGACGAACACCTGGTTGGCCGGAGCGGTCAAGTCGAGTTTCCTGAAGATCCCTTCGTTTCGCCGCGGCACGCAAATTTTTACTACCGAGACAGCCATCTGGTGGTGCACGACCAGAACTCGCTCAACGGCGTATACCTCCGGGTTTACGGAACCGTGGAACTTGCGGCCGGCGATACGTTCCTGGCTGGTGAACAAACTTTTCGCCTCGACCCCACCCCGCGCCCCTCCGACGCCGCCGATCCCGACGGCACCTACTTCTACTCGTCCCCCAAATATCCGAGCGGTTTTCGGGTGAACCAGATCTTCGAGGGCGGCGCTATCGGGATGACCGTCTGTGCGCGCGGAAACACCCTCGAGATCGGACGAGAGGACTGCGACTTGAACTTCTCGACCGACGTCTACATGCAGCGCAAGCACTGCGTGATCGAAGATCGCGCCGGAAAGTTCTATCTTTCCGATCTCAACACCAAAAACGGTACCTATGTGCGCATCAAAGCCGAACAGCCGCTGCGGCATGGAGACTACTTGTTCATCGGCCGGAAGCTTCTTCGCGTAGAGTTGAATCCGAACTAAGTCGACAAAGTGAATGGCTCAGTGTCGCTATGATGCGGGCCGACGCCGAGGGTGTCGTGCCGCAGCGCGCGGCGTTGCGAGCGGCTCCGGTTCGGGGGCGCCCCGGGCTCGTTGGGTCAAAAGGTGCATTTCACGCGCCAGCGGGTAGAGCGGCGTGCTGCTGAAGCGCCCGGTCCGGCCGGATTCGAGCCGAGGCAGCGCGCCAACAATGCGGCGCACGGCGTCGGCGACTCGGCGCGGCACATTCAGCCGGTCCACGATGGGCTCGAGGAACTCGTAAGCGGCTCCCACCCGATCGGATTCGTCGCTGCACGCCTCGCGCATGGGCTCCGAGAGCAGCGCGGACCAGAGCACGATGTCGTCAAGCGGCGCCGAAGTTTCTAAAGTTCGATGATCCACCGCGCTCAACAATTTCCAAAAGGCATCGTTAGACTCGGACGCATCCGAAAGATACGCTGCCAGCTCTGGAAGCAGCACATCCAGCACACCGGTCTCCCAGGCGAGCCAGACAGACCGGTGAGCAGCGCCGCCCCGCAATAGCCTCAGCATCTCTTCGAACAGCCGCGGACGTGCCGCCATGGCAAGCGCGCCACGGCATTGAACCATGGCGTCGTACACATCTGGAGCGATCCCGAAGTCGAGGCGCGC
>DASXTY010000534.1:0-3070 GCA_036505155.1 Polyangiaceae bacterium
TGACGAAAATTGTTCTCGATGTAGGCAAAGATCCCCTCCGCATTTTCGAGCAAGTCAGCCTGACGCCGAATTTCATCCAGCCACTTGTGCTCCGCGCGAAAGAACTCCGTTGGATCACGGATGAGAGCGCCCAAATCTGCCCAACGGTCGTGCCGCTCGAGAAGCTCGAACAGTGTGAAGACATGCCGGCGCTCTTCCAGCAGCGATGAAAAAGCTGGATCGGCTTTTGAGCGATCCAGCCAAGCGAGCGATCGGTCTTCGTCGCCCAGAGCTTGATTGAGATGCAGCCAGTCCTGAAGCGCGTCGCTTTCAGGAAGACGCTGCTCGGTGCGGTCACGAATCTCAACGAAAACCGCGCGCGCCGGCGCGTATTCAGCCATGAGCTCTTTGATATCCCTGAGCAGGTACGAATATTTGACGCCAGCCAGCGCCGGGTCCACTTCGAGCGCGTGCTCCCAGCACCAGGCAAGCTCCTGACACGCTTGGTCGAAGCTGCCTTGCTCCAAAAGCTCTTCGGCGCGGGCCACTCGGCCTTGGATGTCGGTGGGCTCGGGTTTCGGACGCAGCTGGTTCTCGCGGTCCCCCCTCTGTGCTCGGTCGAGCCAATCGAGGAGCTCTTCCGGGTTGCAAGCTCCGGTGACGCGACCGAGGAGCGTCCCATCGCGAATCAGCAGCAACGTGGGAACCCCCCGAATTTTGAAGCTCTTCAGCGCCGGATCTTGGCGGTCCAACTGCACCGCCACGGCGTTTTCAGAAACCCATTTTTCGACCTCCGCGGCGGACCAGGTCGTCTTGTCCATGTGCCGGCAAGGCGGGCAAGTTTCGGAAGTAACGTCTACCAGGAGCAGCTTTCCCTCTGAATTCGCCGCGGTGCGTGCTGCTTCGAAGCTGAGGTCGCTGAACAGCGCTGGTCGTTCCACCAAGTTACGATATCACTACGGCAGCCGAAAATCTTCCGCCATGGCACTGATGACGTAGCCGGAAGCGGTGGACTCCAACAAAAAAACGATCTCATCGCCGAACAGACGCGGTTGCCCGGGGCTAGGTCCCGCGACCGGCACCCGCACCATCACGTCCTCACCGGTGGGTGTCACGATCGATTGGCGCGCCGCGCCGAGCCGCTCCACGTCATCGGCTCGGTAGGTCTGCACTTCGCTTTCCCGGTAAGGCAAATGTCCACGGAGCGATTCGTAATCCAAAGTGCCGAATCGGAGCCGCCAGAACGCGCGCGCTAGCTGGCGCTCACTCCGCTGACTGCGATAAACCCAGGCTGCTCCGGATACCACTTGATCCAGGCGTTCGGGGGACTCGGCGGCGACCGCCTGAAAAAACGCCCGCACCACCGCGCGCGCGGCCCGCATGTCAAATGGCGCTCGAAGCACCGCGAGCCGTTCCTGCGAGCTGGCTCGAGGCGCGGGATCCGGGAGCTCGCTCACCGGGTCCACGGCAACGCCGGGCGGCCTTCGCGGTTGCTCGTCGGTGTCATTCGAAGACTGGAAACGCAATGGCGTGGTCGAGCACGCGCTCAAGGCACCGACGAACAAGAGCGCTTTGGCGATGCCGAGCTCATAACGCTTCGAATTCAGGATCATCGGTTCGAGTCATGGTGACCAGCTGCTGCCCCTTGACCGACTCCCAGCGCTCCGGCACCTCGTCCAGATCGGATGCAATCAGCGTGAATCGGGTGCTGTCAATGCTTGGAATCCGAGCCCTTTGGACACCGTCTTGGCCCAATAGTTCTTCCACGTCAAAGCGGCCTTTGAGCAGGCGATACGCCATGGCTCCATCGCGAAGCGCCGCGATGAGGTGCTCGCCATTCGCTACCAAGAGGTTACCGGTGTTTTTGGGAAAACCTTCCTCTGCCGATAGGCGATCCACCAGGGCGATGGAGGCGCGCAGCGCCGAGCGCACGTGTTGTGGCGCGACGTGGTCTTCGCCCAAATGCCCGGCGTCGTGCAGGAAACTCAGGAACAAATAAAAGAAGAGCTCGCTGTCGGTTTCGCCGCGGACATTGCGCCGCAAAAATTCCGGCTGGGATTCCAAGAGCCGATCCCGCAGTCGATCGAAGCCTTGAATGGTGCCCGTCTGGGCGAAGAGCCAGGAGCGATAGCGGAAGGGATGCGTGTTTTCAGTTCGCATCGTGCCGACGCTGGCGCGCCGCACGTGCCCGATCAATAAATCCGTGCGAACCTTTCCCGCCGCTTCGACCAGGTCGATTACGTCCCGCTCGTCAATCGGTCGGCGGCGCAGCAGCACTTCACCGGATTGATAAAATCCGATTCCCCAGCCCAGCGACTCACCCGTCCGCCGCTTCACCCGCAACACGTTGCTGTGCATCCTGAGCGCCTGAGTCCCCAGGTCCGAACGGTTGCTGATGAATCCGAACATCCTGGCCATAGTGTGGCCATAAGTATAGCCCTTTCGGAGTTCTTTGCCCGGAGCCGCCCGGCGCGGGAAAATACCCGGTAGAGGCCAATTGTTTCATGGACATCAATGAGTTTCGAGAACGCCTGCTCCAAGTGATGGAGTCTAAGGACCACTGGGCGTGGCCCGCTTTCACCAGTGGGCTTGTGCCCGCATCCACTCTGCACATCCATCTCGAGCAGGAATACGCCACTTATGTGCGTGATTTCCCGGTCCTGGTCGCCAGGGCATACATAAGCTGTCCCATCCCGAGCGTGCGTCGCGAGCTCATCGTCAACGTATATGAAGAGGAGACGGGCGGGCTCGAGGCGGGGCGCCCGCACCCCGAGTTGTTCCTGGAATACCCGCGCGGTTTGGGGATGGATTTATCCCGATTCGAATGCGTCAAGTTACTGCCAGGAGCGGAGCGCTATCGCGGTTTCCTCGATCACGTAACGTTACACGGCACCTGGCAAGTGGCAGCCGCGGTGACCACGTTGTTCATCGAGGGCACACGCTACGAGCGCGGAGAGATCGACGAAACCGCCGCACGGCGCCCGACGCCGCCGCTTTCGGAGCATCCGCTGGTCAAACATTACGCCTTGCCCATCGAGTCGCTGGCACTGACGCGCGCGCATCGATCCGTCGAAGGTCACCACCGCTCCTC
>DASXTY010000535.1:0-2022 GCA_036505155.1 Polyangiaceae bacterium
GGGTCTGCCACACGGATTACAAGTCGTTGAGCTGGGGCATGTCGCTGGTGCTCGGGCACGAAGGCGCGGGGGTGGTCAAAGCCGTCGGGCCTGGAGTGCACTCGGTCAAGAGCGGTGATGGGGTGGTCCTCAACTGGGCGATTCCGTGTGGGAAATGTTTCCAGTGCTTGGAGGGAAATCAAAACGTTTGCGAGAGTCGGCCGAGCGTGGGCGAGGGGCGGACGCTGTGCAAGGAAAAGCCGGTCTATCGTTCTTTTGGGTTAGGGACCATGTCCAGTCTCACCGTGGTACCGGAGGCCGCGGTGGTAAAAATTCAAGTGGAGATCCCGTTTGCGTCGGCCAGCATCATCGGTTGCGGAGTGATGACCGGTTATGGATCGGCGGTGAACGCCGCCAAAGTAAAGCCTGGGAGCTCGGTGGTGGTGATCGGCACCGGCGGCGTGGGGCTCAATGTCATCCAGGGAGCGCGCATTGCAGGCGCTGCAAGAATCATCGCAGTGGACGTGAATCCCGGGCGACTGGAAATGGCGCGAGAGTTCGGAGCTACCGAGATCTTGCTAGCGAACCAGGAGGACAAGGGGTTGCTTGCGGCAGCGAGGCAAGTGAAAGAGCGAACCGGCGGGTGCGGCGCGGATTACGCGTTCGAGTGCACCGCCAATCCCGCTCTTGGCGCGGCGCCCCTGGCGATGGTTCGCAACGCGGGTATCGCGTGCCAAGTGAGCGGGATCGAACAAGAAGTGAGCGTGGACATGAGTCTTTTCGAGTGGGACAAGGTATACATCAACCCGCTGTATGGAAAATGCCGGCCTCAGGTGGACATCCCTATCTTGCTCGATTTGTACGCAAGGGGTCAGCTGATCCTGGACAAGATGGTCACGCGCACGTATCCGCTTTCTGACTTGAAGCAAGCGTTTTCGGACATGCACCAGGGAAAAAATGCCAAAGGAGTGCTCTTGCTTTGAGTAGGTTCTGGTCGGTTGAGTTGTCAGACCCGGCGCTGAGTCCGGATAACCTGCGCAACATCACGGTGAAGAGCCCCGCCCTGAAGGGCCGCGGCGACATCACGGTGTTTGTCCCCCCTGGGCTGGATGCTTCGGCGAAGCTTCCGTTAGTCTTGCTGCTTCACGGAGTGTACGGGAGTCACTGGGCTTGGACCGGACTCGGCGGTGTGCACAAGAGCGCTTTGGATCTAATTCAGAAGGGGAGGATACGCCCGATGATCATCGGCATGCCGTCGGATGGGCTCTGGGGAGATGGAACCGGTTACGTCGCTCATCACGGAATCGATTTTGAAAATTGGATTTTAGAGGATGTGGTGGACGTGATCCGGGAGTGTTTTCCCCAGGCGGCCGCGACCTCGCCCCTTTTCATCGGCGGCCTCTCCATGGGCGGCTTTGGGGCGCTGTGGCTGGCCGCCAAACATCCCGAGCGCTTTGCCGGAGTATCGGCGCACTCCTCGGTCACGGATTTGACGCAGCTGGAAGGAATCGTTTCGGAAGGCTCGAGCCTCACAAAGGCCGGCGGGACTGACCAGTGGTCCGTTTTCGCGTGGATGCTCAAGCACAAAAAGCGGTTGCCCGCAATTCGCTTCGATTGCGGGCTGGACGACCATTTGCTCGGGCAGAATCGTGAGCTACGCCAAAAGCTCGAGCAGCAGGGCATCCCTCACCGGTATGAGGAGTTCCCCGGCGGGCACGAGTGGGCGTATTGGAGGGAGCACATAAAAGACTCGCTCCTATTTTTCGAAGCGCAGCTCGACTGAGGCGGTCTGGGGGTTCCCGCTGGGACGCTCGGGGCACTTACGATTTTTTTACACGAATCCATCCCGAAAAGGAGGCGAAACACTAGAGCCCCAAGATGCGGGCAAAAGGAGGCTAACTCAATGATCGATCCCACCCTTAGCGACGTCGCCAAGCAAGTCGGCGAGCTGAAAATCGGCGCCGGCGACCTCACGACGGCCGCAAACATCGTTTGGACCCTGGTGACCGGATTCCTGGTCATGTTCATGCAGGCGGGGTTCGC
>DASXTY010000536.1:0-3586 GCA_036505155.1 Polyangiaceae bacterium
GGAATTTGCGGGACCGTGCAGGCCGCCGGCGCTGGAGGAGGACTCCTCGCGGGGGCGGTTTGCGGCGGTGTCTATGTGCCCGGTCAAGCGCTGCCGATTTGCGGTGGCGAATGCGCCAGCCGCGCTTGTTTCCCCTGGGGCCCCACCGGCGTTCTGGTGTGTCAGCCCCCAAGCGGCTGTCATCCCACCGGGGAGCTTTGCCGGTCCGATGTGGACTGCTGTGGATCGGCGACCTTGCCGGATGGGACGTCAGCGGACACCAGTTGCAGCAAAGCGCCCGGCGCTGAGCTCGGGCTCTGCGATCAGGGCCACAAGTGTTCCCCCGCGGGTAGCATCTGCAGGCTCCAAACCAACAGCTGTAACGCGACGGACGTCTGCTGCTCCGGCAACGTTCAGCAGTACAATACCTGCAAACAGGATAACCTGGGCATTCCGCGTTGCACCATTCAGCCGAACCTGGATTGTACGGATCCATCGGCCTATGTGGGCAAGGCCTGCGCGTCCAGCGCCGATTGTTGCAAGTTGCCCTGCGTTCCCAACCCCGGTGGAACGCCTCCCTACATTTGCGGCAGTGCCTGCGTTCCGGAGGGCGGCACGTGCACAACCACGGCGGACTGCTGTGCACCGCTTCTGTGTGAGATTCAGCCGGGATCCACCAATGGCACCTGCAAGAAGCCGCTGCCCCCGCCGCCCATGGATGCCGGCCCGCCCCCGCCACCTCCGTGCGCGGCGTATGGGCAGGCGTGTATGGTCGACAGCGACTGCTGCAACGGCGTCCCCTGCATGGGCAACGTCTGCCAGATCGTCGTCATGTAGCCCTGCGCCCAGGCCTTCTTTAAGCCGATCGAAGTGCTAAAACGCGCCGATCGAGGGAGCGCCAGGGCGTGAAGTGGGGGCACCACGCCAGGCGGTTTCTCGGTTCCTTGTCCGGGAGCCGAAGATGGTTTCGACCGCGCGCGGTTGGGGGCCTGCTCACGGCGGCGTTCGTTGCGAGCATCGGGTGGGTGCCGCTGTTCGCTGGAGCGAACTATGAGACCGCATTGCTTTCGGGTTTGCTCTTGCCCACAGTAGCCGCCTGTGTGAGCGCACTCGAAGCGGCGCGCACTGCTCCTGAGCCGCTCGACGCCCTCGAGCGCGGTGGGCTCTACGGCCTGGTTCTTGCGGCAATTGGACTCATGGTCTCTTTGGCGCACGGGCTGCGCGCGGGCCTCTGCGATCCGCTGGACGGCATCGAGCTCTACGCGCTGGGACCGGGATTCGGCAGCGTCGCCGGCGGAGTGTGGGGCGCGGTTGCAGGTCTGGTTGCGGAGCGGGTTGCTTCGGGTGGTTGGCGCTCGCTGGTCGCAGTCACGCTGGCGGTGCTCGGACCGCTCGGCACGATCGCCGTGAGCTTTTGGCGCTTCTTGAGCTCCGCCATGGTGTTTGCGTACGACCCCTTCTTCGGTTTTTTTGCCGGGCCCATTTACGATAGCGTGCAAAGTCCGTTGTTTGTTCTGGCGACCTACCGCGCCGGGACGGTGCTGAGCTTGCTCACTACGGCGGCTTTGGCATTTCACCTGCGCCGCAACCCCGCCGGGCGATTGAGTTGGTGGAGGATCGAACGGCCCGCGATAGCTCTCGCCGGCGTCTTGGCGTTCTCGGGCAGTATTGGTATCACGCTGGCGGGTCCAGAGCTTGGTCACTACAGCACCACCCAATCCATCCGTGCGGTTCTGTGGCGCACGCTGAGCGGAGAGCGCTGTGACGTCATTTTTTCGAGTGGGCTTTTGGAGCGAGACGTCAGCGTGCTGTCCCACGACTGCGATGCCCACATCCGCGAGCTCGAAAAATTCTTTGAAACCCGCGGCCCGGACCGCATCACGGTGTACCTGTTCGCTTCGAGCGGAGAAAAAGGGCGGCTGATGGGTGCTTCCAGCACCTACATCGCGAAGCCCTGGCGAAAGGAAATTTATCTGCAAACCGAGCTCTATCCGCACCCGGTGCTGGGACACGAGCTGGCGCATGTGATCGCCGGGAGTTTTGCCTCGGGGCCGTTTCGGGTTGCCGGCCCTTTTCGAGGCTGGATTCCGGATCCGGGGCTCATCGAAGGGGTGGCGGTTGCCGCATCGCCGCCGGAAAGCACCGATCTAACGCTCCAGCAGTGGTCGAGCGCCATGGCCGAGCTCGGCTTGTTGCCCCGGCTCGGCGATCTCTTCGACTTGAGTTTTCTCACAGTGAACGCACCGCGCGCCTACACGGTGGCCGGAGCGTTCATCGAATGGTTTCGCGACCGGTACGGGGCTCAAGCGCTGCGCGCTTGGTATGCGGGCACGTCACTGGAAAAGGCCGCAGGCAAGAGCTTGTCGGTTCTGGAATCGGAGTGGCACGCTTCACTACGGGCGGTCCGGGTTTCTCCGCAAGCGCTTTACGCGGCCAGAGCGCGTTTCGATCGCCCCGCGATCTTCCAGCAGCATTGCGCGCACACCATCGACGAGCTCAACGGCATCGCCAACGGCCGACTCGGTGGAAACGACTACCGCGGAGCGCGGGTGGCGTTTCAACAATTGCTGGAGCTCGACCCGCACCACTTCGGAGCCCGCATGGGCTTGGCTCAATGCGCGATGCGAGCCGGTCGCGAAACCGAAGCGCAGATGCGCTTCAAGAATATCGCCCGAGCAGCCGACCTTACCCGGATCGAGAAGGCTGCGGCCATGGAAGCCCTGGGTGACATGGCGCTTCGGAGCCGACAGGTGAGGGAAGCTGACGCCTGGTACGCACAGGTCCAAGAGCTCACGCTGGATGAAGACGCGCTGCGCACTCTGGACGTAAAAGCCAATCCTCCGAGCGAGCTCGGACGTCGAGCCATCGTGAGTTTGCTGGTGGGGGACGCACGCCTTGGCCCTTCATGGGACGTGGCGGCCGCGGAGCTCGGTGAATGGCTTGATCAGGAGCCGGAGCAAGGCTTGCCCGCGTATCTCCTCGGAAAAAATCTCTACAATCGCGGCCGCTGGGAAGAAGCGGCAAGGTATCTCGATCAGTCGCTGGGACGCCGTCTCGACCTTCCCAGGGTGCGGCGCGAAGCGCTGCGCACTCGGTTAGCGCTCGCGTGCGCGCTTTCGGATCGCGACATAGCGCGAGAGATGGTCGCCGCACTCGAGACGGATCGCGAACTGGTCGAGGCGCAGCGGGCCGGAATCCGGCACCTGGCCCGCCGCTGCGGGTTACAGTGAGGAGTCACGGGTTGCGTGCCGTTACCGCCCGGAGTAAGTGACGCTGTGTAAACACGAAGATCAGCAGCGCGGGCACGCTGAGCAGCACGTTGCCGGCCATGACGATGTGCCAGCGAGCGCCGGCGCCTTGCTCTCGCAATAACGCGATGCCCAGCGGAAGCGTGCGCACCCGGTCGTCCGTGGTCATCACCAGCGGCCAAAAGTAGTCGTTCCAATGGTACACGAAGCTGAAGAGAAAGAACGAAATCAGCGTGGGTTTGAGGATCGGGGCTATCACGCGGTAGACGATGTAAGCTTCACTCGCGCCTTCCATGCGAGCCGCTTCGATCAAGCTGTCGGGAACGCTCTGAAGCGCCTGCCGGATCAGAAAGGTGCCG
>DASXTY010000537.1:0-3159 GCA_036505155.1 Polyangiaceae bacterium
GAAATTTCTGCGATCGATCCGGAAGACCGGTTAGTGCGGTGGCTCAACGAAGTACTGATCCTGGCCACGCTGGATGGATTCTTGTTCGCCGATGCCGAGATTCATCTTTCCGATGGCACAAACCACGACGCCGGCGCAGGAGATGTCATGCTCCGGGCAACGCTGCGGGGGCAGGAAAACGCGAAGATGCGAGTGTCGCGCGAATTGAAGAGCGTCACTTATCACGGTCTGAAGTTGGCGCGCTCCGGCGATGCGTGGCGCGCAGAGGTCGTGATCGATGTATGATCGCTATCCAAAGGTGATTCGACGATGAAATTGCAGAGGCTCGACGACTATCGATGGAAGGTTCCGCGCGAAGGCAAGATGCGCGTGCCGGGCCTGATTTACGCTTCCGACGAGCTGGCTCGCGACATTCGGAACGATAAAAGCGTCGAGCAGGTGGCCAATGTGGCGCATCTACCCGGTATTCTCGGTTATTCGATGGCGATGCCAGATATGCATTGGGGCTACGGCTTTCCCATCGGCGGAGTTGCGGCGTTCGACGAAGAGGAGGGAGTGATCTCACCCGGTGGTGTGGGTTACGACATCAACTGCGGGGTGCGCCTGGTCCGAACGAATCTCACGCGGGAGCAAATTGGCCCGAGGCTCGAGGAGGTTTCTCTGGCCTTGCATCGCGCGGTCCCGTCGGGGGTGGGGTCAAAGAGCCATCGGGCGCTGAGCTCGCGCGAGCTCGACGATGTGCTGGTGAAGGGCGCGCGCTGGGCGGTCGAAAACGGCTACGGCAAGCGCGCAGATCTGGAGGTTATGGAGGAAGGCGGGTGTTTTGGCGGTGCGGACCCGGGTGTGGTTTCAGAGCGCGCAAAACAGCGCGGCCAGCCGCAGCTTGGCTCGCTCGGTTCCGGGAATCATTTTTGCGAACTCGGGCACGTTGCCCAGGTCTACGACGCGCCCGCCGCACAGGCTTTCGGGCTCGAGCCGGGCGCCATCACGGTGATGATCCACTCCGGGAGCCGCGGGTTCGGTTACCAGGTCTGCGACGATTACCTACGCGAGATGCTGCGCGCCTCCAGCAAATACGGAATCGAGCTTCCTGACCGACAGCTCTGCGCGGCGCCGCTTTCGAGCCCCGAGGGACAGAAATATTTCGCGGCCATGGCATGCGCCGTAAACTTCGCTTTTGCCAATCGACAGATGCTCACGCACTGGGTGCGCGAAGCGCTGACGGAGCTCACGCGGCAGAGAGAAAGCGAGCTCGGCCTCGAGCTGGTCTACGACGTGTGCCACAACATCGCAAAATGGGAAAAACATATGGTCGAAGGTGAGCTACGGCGAGTCTGTGTGCACCGGAAAGGTGCCACGCGCGCCTACGGCCCCGGGCACCCGGACGTGCCGTCGCAATACCGCGACGTGGGGCAGCCGGTGCTGGTGCCGGGCGACATGGGGCGTTATAGCTTCGTATTGGTGGGAACCGAGCAAGCGATGAAGGAGAGCTGGGGATCGAGTTGCCACGGAGCCGGGCGCAAGCTTTCCCGCAAACAAGCCAAAAAAACAGCTCAGGGAAGGTCGCTGTTTCGAGAATTTCAAGCGAAGGGGATCTGGATCCGGAGCGATGCGATGGGTACCGTCGCCGAGGAGATCCCCGAAGCGTACAAAGATGTCGCATCCGTCGTGGACGTCGTCAACGGCGCGGGCATCGCGCGCACGGTGGCGCGTTTGGAGCCGCTCGCGGTGATCAAGGGCTGAGGCCCGGGTCGCAAAATTTCGGAAGAAGGCCTAAGCTGCCCCGGTGGCTACGGCGCTCATCACCGGTGCATCGTCAGGGCTCGGCAAGGAGCTCGCGAGGCTCTTCGCCGCAGATCGACACGACGTGGTGTTGGTGGCTCGCCGGCGGCCGCAGCTCGAGGCGCTAAGTAGCCAGCTTGTGCAGCAGCACGGAATCACGGCGCGCGTGATCGCCTGCGATCTCTCCTCGCGCGAAGGGGTGGATGAGCTGCTTCGCCAACTCGAGGGCGTCGAAATCGATTTTCTGGTCAATAACGCCGGTTTTGGCAGCGCGGGCCTGTTCAGCGAATCGGACGCCGAACGCGAAGCCCGAATGACCGAGCTCAACGTAACCGCTGTGGTTCGGCTGACGCGGGCGCTGTTGCCCGCCATGCTGGCCCGGCGGCGCGGTCGCATTCTGAACGTCGGATCCACCGCGGGATTTCAACCGGGCGCGTATATGACCACTTATTACGCCACCAAAGCGTTCGTGAACCACTTCAGCCAGGCTCTGTCGGTGGAGCTCCGCGGTACCGGTGTGACGGTGACGCTCAGTTGTCCCGGCCCCACCAATACGGAATTCGTCGAAGTAGCGGGGACCGGAGGCTCGCGGCTGTTCCACCTGGTAGTGGCGAGCGCGGCTCAGGTTGCGCGAGAGCAGTATGGCGCCATGCAGCGCGGGCGGGTCATGATCGTTCACGGTCTTTTTAATCGGTTTCTCATACAAATCCAACGCATCAGCCCGCGTGCTTGGGTGCGCAGGGTCGTGGCGGTGCTCAACCGGCCTCGAGCGGAGCCGCGAAGCAGTGCATGATGCGGGCTGCTTACGTGGCTGGCATCGCCAACGCGCAGCGGGTCGCGCGCGAGGCGATCTTGTCCGTCGCGCAAACCGTGAAGCCGGGCGACACCGAGCGCGGTGTCTGCGCGCGGCTCGAGCGCGAGTTCCGCAGAGCAAGGGTGCAGCACTGGCTGCACACGCCGTACGCCTGGTGGGGTGAGCGCACACGGTTCGATTGGCGCGGCGTTTGGGAGACCAACGCGCTGCCGAGCGAGCGCGCGCTCGAAGTCGGCGAGGCCTTCATCTTGGATGCGGCGCCCATCGTCCGCGATTTTCCCGCGGATTTTGCCTACTCGGGCGTCGCCGGCACTGAAAATTCGAGCCTTCACGCCGAGCTGCTCGACAAGCTTGCCAGTGTGAAACAGGAGCTCTTGCTGTGGGCGAATCCGAGCGCAAGCGCCGCCTCGGTGTGTGAACGGGTGGAGCAATCCATCGGAGCAGCTGGCATGGACATCATCCATACTCGCTACCCCGCCAACGTATTGGGGCACAGTTTGGAAGGGTTTCCAAACTGGTGCTCCCGAGCCCCACGAATCGGCACCGGGTTTCAACTCACTGTT
>DASXTY010000538.1:0-2843 GCA_036505155.1 Polyangiaceae bacterium
CCCGGGGCTAGATTTCGTCCAAGCGGCATCTAGTGCAGCCGTTTTCGACCCCGGCTTGACGAAGTAGCGGCCCGGCCCCACGCTCCTGGCCTCTGTCCGAGACTTTCGCTCGAACGGTGCCCAGTGATGCACAAAGTAGAAAAAAAGAGGAGGGTTCAAGCTGGGAAGCCTCGCCGCTCCTCCGCAACCAAAGCGAAGACAGGACGCGTCGCGAAGCCCAAAGTCAAAACGCCTGCAGCCAACCCTCCCGGCTCCCGCTCCGACCAGAGCCAGCGGCAAGCGGACGAAGCGACCGACGATGTGGATGAACAAGCCGAGGCAGAGCCAAGCCCGGACAGCGACGCCGACTTCAGCACGTTCGGCGGCGAGGGGGTGGTCGAAGCGATGGGCGAGCTCCTCGAGGATGGGGCTGAAGCCGCGGTTGGGGCCAGGGCTGAAAAGGGCCTGGCACGCTTCGACGCATTGCAAACCTACATGCGGGAGGTGCAGCACCATGCCTTGCTTTCACCGGATGAAGAGCACCAGCTAGCGGTCCGCTACGCGCAGACCGGAAATGTGCAGTCAGCGGCCAAGCTGGTGACCGCAAACCTGCGCTTGGTGGTCAAGATCGCGTACGAATATCGCCGCGCCTATCGGAACATGATGGACCTGATTCAGGAGGGCAATATCGGTCTGATGCAGGCGGTGAAGCGCTACGATCCGTACCGGGGGGTCAAGCTTTCGAGTTACGCAGCTTGGTGGATTCGCGCCTACATGTTGCGCTTCATTTTGAACAACTGGCGCATGGTCAAAATCGGGACCACGCAGGCGCAGCGCAAGCTATTTTTCAATCTCAGCAAAGAAAAAGCGCGCTTGACCGCCATGGGCATCGAGCCAACCCATTCCGAGATCGCCAAGCGCCTGAACGTGGACGAACGCGACGTGGTCGAGATGGATCGTCGGCTGGCGCGGGGGGACGCCTCGCTGGATGCCGCGGTGGGGGACAATGACGGCAAGCCGACCACGCGAATGGACTTGCTGCCCGCATCGGGCCTGGGCCCGGATGAGATTGCCGCAGGCACCGAAATTCAAGAGATCGTTCGGGAACGGTTGAGTGAGTTCCGTAAGACGCTGGGCGGTAAGGAGGTCGTGATCTTTGACAAGCGTCTGGTCTCTGATGAACCCATGACGCTGCAGCAACTGGGCGATGAGTTTGGAGTGTCGCGCGAGCGTGTGCGCCAGCTCGAAGCGCGCCTTGCCGGGCGATTGCGCGAGTACCTACGGGAAACCTTGGGTGATGCCGTCGAGGTTGGCGGCTGAGCGGCCACTCCCCGGCACCCTGTACGTGGTGGGCACGCCGATCGGCAACTTGGGCGACATCACCATGCGTGCCGTCCGCGTGTTAGGGGAGGTCCATCAAATCGCGGCGGAAGATACGCGCCGTACGCGCGCCTTGCTGTCGCACCTGAACATTCGCGGAAAAGCCCTCATGTCTCTGGGCGGTTCCTCAGCGCATCAGGTCGTGCGCAGGATTTGTGCGGACTTGGGGGCCGGCCGAAACGTTGCGCTGGTCACCGATGGGGGGATGCCCGCGGTCAGCGACCCGGGGGCGGAGCTGGTGCGGCAGGCCGCGGCGCAAGGCACCGCGGTGGTGAGCGTTCCAGGACCGAGCGCGGTGACGGCGGCCGTGGCCCTTTCGGGGCTCGTAACCGGGCCTTTTCTTTTCCTCGGATTTCTCCCGCGCAGCGGAGCCCGACGCCGTCACGCCCTGGCGCGTATCGCTGCGAGTCGGGAGCCGGTCGTGCTGTTCGAGTCCCCGGTGCGCGTGCAGAACACGCTGTCGGAGCTTGCCACTCGCATGCCCGATCGACCGGCGAGTATTTCGCGGGAGCTTACCAAGCTGCACGAACAAACCCAACGCGGCTCGCTCGCCGATCTCGAGCGCTTGCAGCAAGTGTGGCGGGGCGAGGTGACGCTGGTCATCGCTCCGTCGCTGGACCCAGAGGTGCGGCAGGCCGAAAAGAACCATTCGGACCATGGAAGTACCGCTGGTTCGCCGTTGGCCGACGGGCCGCCGAGCGACGCCGAGATTGACGCGCGCATCCTCCAGTCTCGACAGCAAGGCGTTTCCACGAGCGAGCTCGCCAAAGAGCTCGCCCGCTGGAGCGGCCGGCCACGTCGCGAGATTTATGCGCGCGCGCACAAGCTCGGGCGAGGCTAGTGTGCTGAGTCCGTAGTTCGCGACATAAATGCCTTCGGCACACTAGCAAAATTCGCGGAGCGAATTTTCTCTGGGGGTGAATCGCCCGAAGGGCGAGAGGGGCGCGAGGCGCCCCTACAAAACAGGATGGTGGCCTGCCGCTGCGGAGCAGCGGGCCGCGAAGCGGCAGTCCAGCAATTCCGGTAGGAATTGCGGACTCAGGACACTAGGCTGCCCGTATGAAACCCGTTGACCAGAGGCCGAATTGCCCGGCGCAGTGAACGCGCGAGAAGTGCCGGTGGTGATCCTGGGCGCGGGGCTGACCGGGATGAGCGCTGCGCTCAGCCTGCGGGAGGCAGACGTGGATTTTCGCCTGTTCGAACGGCTGCCTTGGCCGGGCGGACATGCCGTGACCATCGAAGACGGGGGCTACCGCTTCGATCGAACGGGCCATCTTTTGCACGTCCGCACTCCATCCATCCGCGAACAGGTGCTGGGTTGGATCGGCGACGACCACTTGGTCGTGCAGCGCAACAGCAGGATTTGGTCACACGGCGTTTACACGCGCTATCCATTTCAAGCCAACACTTTCGGCTTGCCGCCCCAAGTCGCGTACGAGTGCGTGTTCGGGTTTTTGCAAGCCCATTTCGCAGAGACCAAGCCC
>DASXTY010000539.1:0-11310 GCA_036505155.1 Polyangiaceae bacterium
GGATAGCTAAAGAAGACGGGGCTCCCACCGCTGCCATCAGCGGCACCCCCGCCATCGCAACTTTTTGAACCAGCTCGAAACTGGCGCGGCCACTCACCAGGGCGATGCAACCGTGAAGGGGAAGTCGCTTTTGAAAAAATGCATGGCCGATGATCTTGTCCATGGCGTTGTGACGGCCCACGTCTTCCCGCAACACCAAGAGCTCTCCCCGCTGGTCGAATAACCCGGTAGCGTGCAGGCCTCCCGTCTTTTCGAAAACTTCCTGAGCTTGACCCAGCCGAAAAGGCAGCGACTTTACCAGAGCAGCCGAAACTACGAGCTCGTCTCCGGAATCGAAGACGCGCTGGGTTCGCAGCGCTTCGATGGAGGTCTTGCCGCAAACTCCGCAGCTCGATGTGGTGTAAAAATGCCGTCGGAGCCGCTCGATGTCCACCAACACCGATGGCGCCAGGCTCACCGTCACCACGTTGCAGTGGGGCCCGGAGGATTCGATTTCGCGGATTTGGTCCGGGTGCCGGAGGATCCCCTCGCTGAACAGAAAACCTGCGGCGAGCTCCGGATCGTGGCCGGGTGTCCGCATGGTGACCGACATGGGCTCGGCTGTGCGCGCCGAAGGGGGACCGTAGACCAAACGGATTTCCAGCGGCTCTTCCACCGCGACCCAGTCCTTTAAGCCATCCGACCCGCTCTCGGAAACCCTCTCCACCGAAGCGCTGGCGATGCTGGACGCAGCTGGCGATGACACAATGACCAAGAGAGGTGTAGCACGCCGAGCTCTCAGAGCTTTCTCAATCTGACCAGCGCAGTTTCCATGTCTTGCGGCAACGGCGACTCGAATCGGACCGGACGACCGGTGCTCGGGTGGATAAACCCCAAAACCGACGCGTGCAACGCTTGCCTGCCCAACTCGTCGGCGATAGCCGTAAGCTCCGGATCCCGCGCCGGTTTTCCATACAGGCTGTCCGCTAGCACCGGCGTCCCGGCTTGTTCCAACAAGTGTACGCGGATCTGGTGGGTGCGACCGGTGAGCAGCCGGCATTCCACCAACGCAGCGCGGCCGCCTCCCAGCGTTTCCAAAACCTCGAGCTCGGTGACCGCAGATCGCCCCTCTGCGGTCCGAGAGGTGAAACGCAGCCGGGACCGCGGATTGCGCGAATACAGGCTGCGAAGCGTGCCGGAGGCGGGCACGCCCAGGGTGATGGCTCGATACAGCCGCTCCACGCTTCGCTCCGAAAGCTGTCGCTTGAGCCCTTCGCGCGTGCGTTCGTCTTTGGCCACCACGATGAGCCCACTGGTGTCTTTATCCAGTCGATGCACGATTCCGGGCCGCATGGCTCCCTCCGGGTCTCGCGGATCCGACGGCGTTCGCTCGAACCCGGGTCGCGCCAAAAGGCCGTTCACCAGCGTCCCCTTGGCGTGCCCGCGCGCGGGGTGCACCACCAGTCCCGCGGGCTTGTTCACCACCACCAGGTGGGCATCTTCGAAAAACACATCGAGTATCACGCTGGGATCCGCTTCGGCGCGGCTCGGTGGAGCAGGCCCCGGATCCACCTCCACCAGGCTGCCCGGCACTGCGGGATCGCGCGCGCGGCACGGCTTGCCATTCAAGAGCACCCGCCCTTGTCCAATCCATCGCTGAAGAGTTGCCCGCGAAGTGCCGGGTAACAAACGCGCCAGGGCCCGGTCGATCCGCTCCACACCCGAATCGGGATTCGAAGGCACCACCAAGTGCAGGGGCATGTTCCGGGGCGCCCGCTGCGAACCCCCCACCTACCAGAGCTTGCTCTTAATATGGCCCTTGGATTTGACCAGGATATCCACCAGGGCGCGATCGTAGAAATTACGTCGATACAGCCCAGGGGAGACCCGGCTCTTGTACAGGGCTCTGCCCTCTTCGACTTCTTCGTTGAGCTCGTCGAAGAGTTTATCGTTTTCGATGCCGCGGATGATCTTCTCCTCGTTGTAGAGGGAAAGGTCGCTGGCGATAGCGCGAGCCAGCCGGCGCGCGGCATCTTCAGTTTCTATCAGCGGCATGGGGAAGCCTCCGGAGTTTCAATCTTGGGTCCCGGTCAACCAGGTGACCGGTAGATAGTATCGGTCCAGTGGCCGGACCCTGTCAAACAACCCTCGGCAGGCGCTGAGCGGCGGTCGGATTTCGAGCGCTTCGATCATCCAGCTTATCTCGAGGCTCGACGACCAAGGCGGCCAGGGCCGCCAGCAGCGGAATGCAAACCAAGGAGTATCGCCCGGCGCCAAAAAAAACTGCGTGCACCAGAGCGGTGAGCGCAATGACCGAAGCCGCGAACGGAACCGCAAGGCGCTGGTTCATGCGTCGGCCTAGAAGTGCCGCCCCGAAAACTACCCCCAGCCAGCTTAACCAGGCCCAGCGCAGAAATAGCCAAGGCAGCGACGCCGCGCACACAAGGCTGCGCCATTGGCGTTGCGGACCGTCCAGCCGCAGCACCGCAAGTAATGCTGCCAGGACCAACATTCTATCGGCGCCGGTTTCCAAAAGTCCCAGGCGCAGCTTGGCTTCCGCTCCCAGCTCCCGCGGATTCGACGCCTGCAAATAAAACGCCGAGGCTCCCGAGTAGTCGAAGGTTGCGGCGAGCTTTTGCGGAATCAGGCGGAGCCACGAAAGCGAGTGCGCAAGAATTCGCTCCCGTGCGGCCCGCGCAAAACAAATGTCCTTGTTCGCTTCTCCGAATACTCGCCGGCATGCCGGTGGAACGCTTTCTCCTTCGATGGGAACCCAACCGCCATTGCCTTCCGGCATGGAACCGATGTAGAGATTCCACCCCCCGTTGGCGCTCAACAGCACGCAGCGATCCATGCGCAGGCAATTGCGGACGGTCCAAGGGCTGCAGGTGCCGAGCGCGATCCCAAACACCCAGGCAGAGGCGCGGAGGCGGCACCAGCGCGGACGCGGCTCTCCGGTTCCTGGCTCCGAACCAGAAGCCGCCAAGGCGCCGAACACCGGCGCTAAAAGCAAGCTCTCAGGCCTGACCAACGCGGTGACGCCCATGAGCACACCCAAACCAAAAAGCCATTTCCACTGCTCTTTCGAGCGGGCAGAGCGGGTCGCAACCGCGCACCACGCCGACATCGCCAACAGAGCCGCCGTAACCCCCTCGGTCATGAGCGCCGGTGTGTACATCACCAGCCCGGGGTGCACGGCCACGGCCAGCGACGCCAAAAGCGCCGACAGTCGCGAGCCGCCCGACGCCACCACGCGATGCACTGCAAAGACGGCAACCGAGCCCAACACTGCGTTGAACAACATTGCAGCCGGCGCGACCGGCCCACCGAGCAGCGCATAAAGACCCGCCAGCACCGCCGGGTAGCCGACCGGGTAATGCGCGGCGAAGGTCACGGAACCGTCCGGCCATAGCCAGGTGTAGCCCTGACCTGCGGCCATGCGTCCGGCTACGATATGGTAGAAATGTCCGTCTTCGGCGGGCGGGAATCGCGGCGCCGCCCAGAGCACCACCGCGGCTCGCAAGCTGGCACCGATTGCAGCCGCGATCACCGCGTCCGTCATCCGTGGCGCACCCGACACAATTGCCGTCTCTTTCAAGCGAAATCCGATTCGAGCAGGCCGAGGCTCCTCAAGTCGAGGACCAGCTCACAAGCGGGCAGGCCTACAACGTTGGTGTACGAGCCGTTGATCCGTTCTATGAAGCTCGCGCCGATCCCTTGGGCCGCGTACGCGCCCGCCTTGTCCAACCCCTCCCCCGTCCGCGCGTAGCGGCGAACTTCCTCTGGGCTCGCGGGCCGCATCTGGACTTCCGTGCTCACCGTCCGAGCGATCGCTGCCCGGCTTTGACCAGCTTTTGGCCAGACCACATACCCTGTGCGAACGGTGTGCGTGCGACCCACCAGCCGACCGAACAAAGCTTCGGCCTCGGAAGCGCTTCCCGGCTTACCCAGGATTTCACCCTCCAAGACCACAATGGTATCGAAAACCAGGATGGCTGAAAAATCCTCGCTTTGGACTCGTCGGGCAACGCTCTCCAGCTTTTCGCTGACAATCCGCGTGAGATATTGGTCCGCCGTCTCGCTTGCAATCACCCGCTCCGCGATGTCGGCCGCCCGAACCGTGAACGACAGTCCGAGCGCCTTCAGGATCTCGGCGCGACGCGGCGAGGCGGAGCCCAAGACGAGCGGAGCTGCTTTGGACATCGCGACTTTGCGCGCCGCGCGGGGCTCGCCCTAGCGTAAGGCAGCGCGGGTGCGGAATAGCACGTGGTACACATCCCGCATAGCGTGGACACCATCCCGAACTTATTAAGGCTTAACTTTCTCACCGGGGAGCCGCCTTCTTGAGCACGCCAAAGCGCAAAGCTCCATGGTTCCGACTGCGGCGCTGGTGTATCGCGGCTCTGTTGCTTGCGAACGTGCCCTGGCCCGCCAGAGCTACCAACTGCGATCCTGTGACGGGCGTTTCGCCGTGCCTCAATGCCAACGCGATGTGGCTGGCTCCGGGCGCAAGCCGTTTTTTTTCGATAGCGGGAACCGATCCGCTGAAAGCGCGCTCGGTCTCGTTTGCGTTTGCGCTGAGCTACCTTTCGCGCCCGGTCACCTTTCGCGCCGCATCCCCCGACCCAGACGGGCGTCAGGTGCTGGTGCTCGACAATGTGTTCGACGCCGAAATGCTTTGGGGCTACGGGATCGACTCGCGCTGGGATCTCAATCTTGCGCTCGCCATGGTGGTCTGGCAGAATGGAACCGGAGTCGAGGGCATCACCTCGCAGACGGCTCCTGCCATCAAGCCCATTGCCTTCCGAGACCCCAGGGTAGGCCTGAGCCGGCTGCTTTACCGGCGCGCGATAAGAGGAGCCGACGCGGAGCTCGGGGTTGCGTCTCGCTTTGAGCTCACCCTGCCGCTCGGCACCAAGAGCGTTCTTGCCGGCGACCGGTTCAGCGTGTTGGCTCCTAGCTTTGCTTTTTCGACTCGGGTTGGCCGCTTCCGCGGTGCCGTCGAGCTAGGGGAGCGCTTGCGACGAACCACTGAGATTTCAGGGACGCGGATCGGTTCCCAGCTGTTCGTGGCGGCTGGAGCTTCAATGAGCCTCATCGATAGCGGGGTGCTTTCGATCGGCGTGGAAAGCTGGATGTTGCCCACGCTTTCGAGTCAGAACCGCGACTTGCCGGACGGGACGCGGATACGAAATGCCGTATTGATTCCCTCGGAGTGGCTGGCCTCATTGCGCTTACGGCTCAGCGCCGATGACGCCTGGTCGATGCAAGCCGGCGCCGGCAGCGGCTTGCCGCTCTCCAGCGAAGAGCGGGCGCTTCCCAACGGCCGCACCGAAAACGACCTCTTTCTTGGCGCCACCACCCCGCGGGCGCGCGCGGTCTTGCTCTTGCGCTACGCGCCGGCCGACATTCTCAAAAAATCCGCTCGTTCACGTAAATCTGGTCGCCAGCCTGGAGCGGGACATCCTTCGAGCTTCCCTCGATGATGGCCTGAACGCTGATCACCACGGTTTTCGTCCCCTCCGGCGTGCGGCGCGTCAAGTAAACCTTGTCGCGATTGCCGATGGAATTAAAACCGCCGGCCAGCGATATGGCCTGGATGAGACTCAGACCGGTGGTAAGCGGAAAGCTGCCAGGCTTTTGGACTTGACCGAGCACTGTCACCCGCTTGCTGTTGTACTCCTTCACCGAAACGATGACGCTGGGATCACTCAAAATCTGGTCCTGAATAAGCCGCTCGCGAACTAGCCGCGCCACTTCCTGGGGCTCGAGACCCTGGACTTTGAGTGTGTGCAAAAACGGAAGGTCGACGGTGCCATCGGAGGCCACTTGATATTCCTGGGGCAAGTCCTTCTCTCCCACGATTTCCATGCGGAACACGTCGCCGGGGCCCAGCGTGGTGCTCTCCACTGGCGGCGCAAGTTTGGGCTGTTGCGTGGAACAGGCGCACAGCGCCAAAAGAGCTATGAAGAGGGTTCGAATCAGAGGGTGCAAGCGGCGGAGCGTTACATGCGGCATGAAAGAATCACATGAACCAGCGCGCGCCAATCCAGGCCCGGAAGCGTGAAAACCAGGTCTGGTCGCAGGTGGAGAACCTTCGGCTGCAGACCCGGTCCAAGCTGTTGGTCGGCACCCTGTTTTTGGTCAGGTTCGCATCGTAACCAAGGGTGGAGTTGATCCCGATGGTATCGCTCACCCGGTATTCTCCGTAGAGCTGGATGTGTGCGCGGTTTTCGCCGAAGCTCGGCGCAAGCTGCCCGTTGGTATCGAAAGAAGTCGGATAGGAAATGTGCGTGTAGTCGCCTTGCATCGAAAGCAACACGGTGCCTCCGATGAAATATTCGAAGTTCACGTAGCCCTTGTCGCTCCTTTGGAAGTCGCCCAAGTAACTGTTGTCGTACTGCCGAATATAGCCGACCGCGATGGACGAAAGCCCAACCGGCGCCGCGGTGGGCTCCAGCGTCAATTGCGGGATCAGGAACCATTTGAGCTCCGCGTGGGCCACAAAACCATCGTAGTTTCGAGCTTGGTCCACCCCGGTCGGGATGTAATAGCTCTGCGCCCATCCCCCCATTGCCAGCAGAGCGAAATGGTTGCTCACCAAGCCGTTAAGGCCCAGACGAGCTTGAAGCCGATCGCCGCTGTTATGCGGGGTAGGCCCCACCAGATAGCGGATGAAGGCGTATTCCGCGTCGTAGATCAGCGCCGTACGCGGCAAAAAGCGCCACCGGCCACGGGTGTTGATGACGTGCTGGGCGTTGGTCAAGTTGTTGAAATTCGGGCGCTCGAAAAAGTTGTATCGGAGCTCATAACCGAGTCGCCATTCGAACAAGCCCCCGCCCGGCCGCCAGTTGATGCCAGCTCCCACAGACAGCGCGTCTCGATCGAAAAAGTAATCCGCCTGCCCCTGATTATTCGGTTCGACCGTGCGCACGAGGTTTCCGTAAGCGTCGAAGCCCCAGGGGCGCTCCGGCATCACATCCAGCTTCAAGTCGGCTCCCGCAGCGAAATGCCGCTGGGCCGACACCTCACTGGAACCGAAGAGTTCGTTATAGGAAACGTATAAACCGGTGCGAAAGTTCACCTTCGGCGGCTCGCCTAGACCAGCTGCTTCGCGGCGCTGGGCGCCGATCGTGGAAAGCGAAAACGAGGGCGTCACGCGGAGCCGGAGGGCCGACACCGGGCCCTCGTCCGGTGACCGCTGAAAATAGTTCGAATCGTATCCGAATTCGCCGGACACCCCGGGGTGCAGCTCCACGTCGCCGGTGCGGATGCCGATGCCTTCGCCGTAGCGCCGGTCGGCAGTCCAAGGCTGCTGCCCGCTTGCGCTCATTGCGGTCGTCACCGCGGCAAGGACGACCGCAAGACTCAAGCGGAACTGCATTGCGAAGAGCCGGCGCTACAAAATGGGACTGCTGAGTACGGGCGGGCTGCTGATGACTTGTGTAACGGGAACCTGGGCGGTGTCGGTGCGCGGAATATTGGGGTCGACCTCGACCGTGACCTCTGATTCACCGAGGCGCCCGATCTCCTCCCCGATGCACTCGTTGGCCTCCGTCACTAACCCGATCACCTGTTTTCGGAGCACATCCACCACGTTGAATTCGTGCTGGGCGCGCTCGGTGTCATTGCTCGCTACGGCAACGCGCAGGGTATTCCTTCTGTCCTCGGCGGAGGTCTTGGCAACGTCGATCTGGGTAAGCTTATCGTCCAAACACGCCGCCTTGACCACGTCGCGTTCTTCGCGGGCCTTAGAGAGCTGCCGGCGCACCGTGTTGGCCCCCTGCTGCATGGTCGCCATATATTCGTTGGCCTTTTTGAGCATGTCCGCAGAGCCCAGGGGGACCGGCTGAGCCGGAGCCTGCGGCTGGGCCCAAGCTGCGCCCGCCGCCACCAGCCCCACCGCTGCAATCCAGATATGTTTCTTCCGGCGCATCACCTAAGCCTCCCTAGCACTATAAGAACCCAAATTTTTCGCTGTCAATTCTACAGGCTGCGCCCGCGCGTAGGGCACCCGGAAGGACCCGGTGCCCGTGGAGTGGGGCGCGATGCCAGCGAGAGCCGCTCGGCCCGAACTTGTGCGATTTTTAGGTCTTATCAAGCGAAATAGGCCACAACCCCAAAGATTCAGGTGCGCGGCGCGCCCCGGGCGTTCAGGCTCCCGCCGCCCGTCTTGACCCGGTTTCAGGTCCACGGCGTTCTTTGGGCCTCACTGCTGCTGTTTTACAAAGGTCACGGGCACCTGAACGGCGGCCGAGCCGCCCTGGGGAGGATCGAACTGCGCCGCGCGCGCCCGGGCCTTGACGCATTCGATGACCGACGCGGGGAGGTTGCCGCTCTGCGAGGTGGTAACCCCGCTGACCTCGCCGCCCGGCCCCACCTTGATAGTGAGGCGAATGCTCCCTTGAGCGTCGGGGTTATCGTTGAGCCCGCGCTGATAACATCCCCGAAAAGCGGCGCGCATCGCGGCTACCACGCGCGATGCGTTGTTGATGGCGCCGCCGCTCACCGCGGCACCTCCCACTTCAGCGCTCGCCTTTGGTCCTTTGACCACCTTGACCGTGCCGCCGCTCTCAGTACCCGCGGTTTTGCCAGTAGAGCCAATGCTGGCTAAGCCGCCGCCCACGGACCCCGGTCGAATGGTTCCTCCGCCTCCGCCGAGCCTGAGCTCCGCGCCGAAACCGACTCCCGCTCCGCTTGCCGCCGCCTCGTCCAGAGCGCCCGTTGGCACCTCACCTCCGCTGAGCACACCCGCGGTTGCCGGACCTTCACTTCCGAGGGCGCCCAGCGTTGCCAGCTCCATCCGCTCGAGCTCGTTGCTCAAGGCCGCTGCTTGCCGTGCGCTCATCGGGCCCTTTTGCCCCGTGGATGCCGCTTTTGCCGGCTTCTCCTCTTGTTTCTCCCCCTTTTGATCGCTCGATTCTGACTTTTCCGCCGGCTGCTCCTCCACCGGCGGCGGAGGCGGAAGGGACTTCACCTGGTCGATAAGCCCGGCGACATCGAGCCCCTCATCCACCACCGGATCCAACCAATCCGAATACAGCGCGCCGATTGCAAGGAAATGCAAGAGCAGCGAAAACGCGGCGATGATCGTGGTAGGCCAGTCGACGTCGCCGGTGTCGCGCAGAACCGCAACCGGCAGCTGCGGCCGTGGTTGAACAGGTGGCGGGGAAACGAACTGAAACAGAAAAGTCGTCTCACCGACGGTGACCTTCCCGCGCGATGCATCGGTGAGCGGGACTTGATAGCTCCCAGACGAGCTTCGCCGAGCTTGCCCTCTTAGGGCGTTGAGATCGGATTCTCCGCTCGGCAATGCCACCCGACCCCGCATTCCCTCCAGGAAATTCAGGTGATAATCGTCTCCCACCACCTCGAACAGGCGGAAGTGAGCTGGTAGATCCTTCGACACCAGCACGAACATGTCTTTTTCGCTCGAACCCACCGTGACATGTCCGCGTTGCTTGATAATGCGCTCTTCGACGACCCGCCCTTCGCGCACCACGCCGATGCGGAGCAGCTTCGGACCGGTGGCGGCGAGCGCCCGCATGGCTGCCGTCATCTGACCCGGTCGCATCGTGCTGAGCGGGCGCCCGGATACGGCGGGGCGCTGGGAGAGGCCGGAGTAGGGTTCGTGCGGCTCGGTCATGCAGGTCCCCCAGATCCACAGCTTTTACTCGGAGCTCGAGTGGCGGTCCAGCCCTGCTCGGTTTTGAAGTGCGTAGCCAGTTTTTTCTGGATGAGGTCCCACGCTTGTCGCCGCCGTTTTGAGCGCGCGTCACTGGAGCGCCCGAGTGCCGTGCAGAGCAGCGCCGCCACCGCCGCCACCACAAAGGCGACCAGAGGCCAGAGCGCAGGGCGTCCGGATGGCGAGAGCGTGCGCGTGAGCTCCAAAACTGCGCACAGCGCGCCACTGTACAGAGCAATGCGCGCCGCGGAGGCTGGCACCGTTTTATGAACGCGGGCTTCCCGGGAGGCTTCCGAAATCATCTGGTTGAGCTCGAAAACGGCGTGCTCCGGGCTCGCCGCTGATGGCAATTGCTTCACCATCTCTTGCGATTTCCGAAGCGCCTGGCGATCGGCGGCGGACACGTGCACAAAGCTCCACCACGCGACCAGCACGCACACCAGGGCGATCAAGCAAGCCACGGCAGTTAGAAGCACGGCTTCAGAACGGAGATTGGTAAAGCGCCTTTTCTATCCGATCCAAAAACGGCTGACGGAGCTCAGCCAGCGCGAGCTTGGGCTGTATTCGACTGACGTCCACCGCCGCGATCGGCTTTTGCACCCGTCCGACGATGGTGACTTCGGTGATGGTGATGACGCGGTTCTTCTGTGCGCTCGCCTGCTCGGCCTGCGTAAGGATCAGAGCCGAGAAGACTATCCCGAGAAGAGTCTTCATTTGCGACCTCCGCTACCTGCAGTTGGAAACGCCCCCTTCGAGCTACTGCCGGCGGCGCCGCCGCTGCCCCCTGTGCCCGCACTCTTATTCCCGCCGCTTCCGCTGCTACCGAATGCACCGACCGAACCGGTGGAACCGCCGCTCGCGCCAACCGGCTTGTTACCCTGCCCCGCACTGGGCGGCGCGCTCCTAGCCGGTGCCGGAGCGCTTGCTGCGCTCGCTGCTGCCGCCTTTTCCGTTTGTTGTGCCGCCAATAGCGCCTTTTTGGTTTCCGCGCGGGTGAGCAGCTCATCGGCGTCATCCGCTGCCTGCGACCGCGGTTTCATTTGCTTATAGCTCTTGAGCTCGAAGATAGCCAGCTCAACCGCTTGTTTGGGGTTCAATCCGGGGACGTTCTCAGAGAAGAGGTACAAGAGCGCCAGATCGTAATGCGCCTGCGCCAGCGTTGGATCTTTTTGCAGCACCCAGTCCAATTGCTGTTTCGCCGCCGACGTCTTCCCCAAAAGTCTGTAGGCGTCTCCCAGATTCAATCGCGCCAGGACGTTTAGCTCGTCGTAGCGCAACACTCCTTCCAAAAGCTGTGCCGCCTCCCCGGCATTCCCGCTTTCGAGGAGATAACCACCTAGCTGCAATCGGGCTTCCACCAGATCGGGTCTGAGCCCGAGCGCTGCCCGAAAGTCGTCAACCGCCGAAGCGCGTCGGCCCTGCTCCTTGTAAATCAGTCCCCGCAAAAGATGCGCCTCCGCGCTCTTCTTGTCTCGCGGCGGATTTTCTTGACCGTAGCCGTCTAAAATCCCTTTTAACGTGTAGAGCGCCAGATCCAGGCGCCGGCGCCGATAATGGTCCCGCGCCATGGTGACCATGGCGGGCCGGTAGTCCGGGTTTTTCTTCAGCGCCTCTTGGGCAAGCCGCTGGGCTTCCCCTGAATCGCC
>DASXTY010000540.1:0-7254 GCA_036505155.1 Polyangiaceae bacterium
CTGCTCGAGGAGAACGATGGCGCGGGGAATACCTTCAAGGCTACGGCAAAACCGGTGCTCATCGGTACCGCGGTGGTCGGTGCCACCACCATGATCTTTTCCATCGTGGTGGTGCTCACCAATGGCCTCAAGGAAAATGTCGACAAGCTGAGCCTTTTGCACCCACCGTTCTTGCTCGGGCTCATTTGCGGGGGCGCGGTGATTTTTTGGTTCACCGGAGCTTCGATTCAAGCGGTGGTCACCGGCGCCTACCGCGCCGTCGAGTTCATCAAGGCGAACATCAAGCTGGAGGGAGTGGAAAAAGCCTCGATTCAGGATAGCAAGCGGGTGGTGGAAATCTGCACTACCTATGCGCAAAAAGGCATGTTCAACATTTTCTTGGCGGTTTTTTTCGGAACCCTTGCGTTTGCCTGCGTCGAGCCTTTTTTCTTCATCGGGTATTTGATTTCCATCGCGCTGTTCGGCTTGTTTCAGGCGGTGTTCATGGCCAACGCCGGCGGAGCCTGGGATAACGCCAAAAAAGTGGTGGAAGTCGATTTGAAGGACAAAGGTTCGGCCTTGCACGACGCCACGGTGGTTGGCGACACGGTGGGCGATCCATTCAAAGACACGACCTCGGTCGCGCTGAATCCCATCATCAAATTTACCACGCTATTCGGTCTTTTGGCGGTGGAGCTCGCGATTCAGCTCCGGCGCGAGGTCAGCGCGAGCCTGGCGGTGGCTTTTTTCATGGTCATGATCATCTTCGTGTGGCGCTCGTTTTATTCAATGCGCATCACGACGACGGCGGAAGCGAAGGGCAAATAAACCCTGAGCTACGGTGCTCTCAATCGTCGTCGTCATGCTTGTGCTTCTTACCGTGGCCCTTGGGTGCTCCGCGCGGTTTGACATTTTCGAAGGCCCGTTCGGGGGTGTTCGATGACGGTTGCTCGAACACGCCGGCTCTCGATGTGCTCGCTTTGGTTTGCGCGGTCGACTTGGTTTGGGTGGTCGGCCGCGATGCTTCGGAATCGTCGGTTGCGCTGACTTCCGGCGCGCTCGCGCTGCCTGCCGCGTTGCTTTCTGAGGCGGGGCCTGAGCTCGCGTTCAGTGCGGCCCACGCCACAATGAATGTGAGCAGCAATGCGCCGAGCACGCCGAAAAAGAGCCGCCGCCCAGAGCGCGTTGATTTCGAAGCGCTCGGCTCCGCGAGCGGTTGTGGTTCGCTGAGAGCTGGTGGGGCGGGCGCTTGGGCGCTTGTCGACTGAATGGACTCTGCGCTGCGCGCTTGCACCGTCGGGGTGCGCGCCGGCGCGGAAGCCGCGGAAGACGCTGGAATTGGCGCTGGAACCGTGGGCGTGCGGGCTATGGCTTCCGGCGCAGGGCTCGGAGCTTTCACGGTGGGTGTTCGCACCGCAGCCGCTGGCTGCGCCGCCGGCGCATGCACGGTGGGTGTTCGTACGGCAGCTGCTGGCTGCACCGCTGGCGCTTGCACGGTGGGTGTTCGTATGGCGGGGGACGCCGCAACGGCGGGTAGATCGATCCGGGTCGCCTGTTCACGTGCCGTCGAAAGCGTGCTGGCGTACGGGGGCGGCTGCGCATGGCGCACTGCTTGGACATCCTCCCGCATGGTCCGCGCATCCGGATAACGCGCTTCCTTGGAAAACGCCAATGCGAGGTCCACCACGGTGCAAGCTTCGGCTGAAATCTGCGGAGCCACAGAAGCCAGCGGCGGTGCGGGTTTTGTCGCCATGGCGATGAGCAGCGCCGCTTCGCTGCCCTCTTCGTGAATCTTTCGCCCCGAAAGCATCCGAAACGCGGTGGCTCCGAGCGCGAACAGGTCGACCCGACCATCGATCTCGGCTCGACGACCCAAAGCCTGTTCCGGCGCCATGTAAGGCAGAGTTCCCAAGGCCATCCCGGTCCGAGTCTTCAGATCACCGGGCACGTCGTCGAGCAACCGTGCAACCCCGAAATCCAACACTTTGACCTGGCCCTGCTCGGTGATGAACAAGTTGTCCGGCTTCAGGTCCCGGTGCACGACGCCCAGCGCGTGCGCGGCCGTCAGGACATCCAGCACTTGATCGAGCACATCCAACACTTTATCCAGCTCGAGCTTGCCCAGCCGCTGGGTGCGCTCCGCCAGGGTCTCGCCGACCAGCAGCTCCATGGCGATGAACGGCTCCTCGACTCCCGCGCCCTCGCCTCCGCCATGTTCGAGGACCTTGGCAACCGCCGGGTGAGAAATACGATTGGCCACGTAGGCCTCGCGCAGAAAGCGCTCGCGCACGTCGCTTCGACGCGCGAGCTCCGGGTGCAAAAGCTTCACGGCGCAGCGCTCGCCGCCGGTGCCGCTGGCCTCATACACCGCAGCCATCCCGCCCACGCCCAGCACCCGCTCGAGCTTCCAGCGGCCTCCTACCACTTTCCCGAGTCGTTGAGCGGCTAGCTGGTCCTCTGATTCCACCGACAGAGGGTAGCGCGGCCCAGGCTTCGAAAAAATGCCTCGTCCGGGCTCAGCCGCCAGAGACCACGGGTTGGGGTATGCGGGACTAGAAAGCAAGGCTATGATGGCCCCGATGACGCCAAATGAAAAGAACATCGTAAAATCACTAGTTGCCGTCGCCTGGGCCGATGGAAAAATGGAGCGACCCGAAGCTGGAGTGATCGACGGGCTCCTGGCGGGATTTGACGCAAACCAGCAAGAGGAACAGGAAATACGCGCATACGCTCGCCAGCGGCGGACCTTCGGCAATGACCTGCCGTTGAGCGAGCTTGAGCCAGAGGACCGGGAGCTTTTGCTCGCGAACGCGGCGCTGATGACGCATGCCGACGGAACCCAGTCTCCGGAAGAGAAAGCTCTGTTGGACCGGCTCAGCGATGTTCTGGGCTTCAGCCCGGAGCGCAAGCAAGAAATCATTGACTCCGCTGCCGACGGCGCGCTGCAGCTCGGAAGTCGGTTGCTCGAAAGTCTCGATTAGCACCGCCATCAAACCTCGAGTTTTCAGCCATCCAGCGGAGACCACACCGAGCCCGCCTCAGGAACGGCCTGTGATGCGAAATCTGTTGCTCCTGCTGTCGTTGATTTGCCTTTCGTGTCGGGTGCCGTCAGGCGGAGACACGACTCGGAGCGCATCGAACTCACCGGGAACGACAAAATCTGGGAGCCCAGGGCCGGTTGCCCCTGCCACCAAGGGCTACATTCATTTGGTTCGCGACCAGGGCGTGTGGTGGTTCGAAGACGGGGCCGGGAAGCGATTCTTCTCGCTGGGGGTCGCTTGCGTTGCCGGCTGTTTTGGGGGCGGGGAGGAGTCGAGCCGGAAGCTTGCCGACAAAGCAGCCGTGCTTTCTCTGCTCCGCCGCTGGGGATTCAACACTGCGGGGGCTTGGAGCAGCCCAGGGGTATGGGATGATATCTATTTTGCAGAGCAGATCTATCCGAGCTTCAACGTCGGCGGAGAGGATGAATTCGACGAGGCCGCCTGGAATGGGCCGCGCGCCGCGGAAATCCAAGAGAAAGTCAAACCTTTCTTGGGCCAGAAGAACCTCATCGGATATTTTCTGGACAACGAGCCGGGGTGGGACTCGAGGGGCCTGTTTGAGTACCACGTCCGCCTCGCGCCGTCGCGCCCCGGTAGTCAGGCCTTGATTGCGTTTCTAAAAAAGTACTTCCAAAACGACATCGGGGTGCTGAACAAAACTTGGGGCTCGTCGCACAAGTCGTTCGACGTCATAGCCGGCTCCCAGCCTCCCAAGTCCTATCCGTATTCGATGGGGGAGCTATTGGAGAGCTGGAAGATCGAAGTGATTTCAGCGCATTATCGGCATTATTCCGCTCTGGTGCGCCGGTTCGATCCCGACCATCTGATCCTGGGTATTCGCTTCGCCGGAGTTCCCGATATCGCGATGGCCAAAGCGCTCGCCCCATATTGGGACGTCTTTTCCATCAATGACTATAACCGCTACGGTAACGTCAAGCCGGACTTTGCCAAAATCTACGAAGCTACGGGCAAGCCGCTCCTGAACTCAGAGTGGTCGTTTTCTGGTTTCCCAACTCCCGGCTACCGGTCGCTCCAGTTCGTGGACGTCTACAGTCAGGAAAACCGCGGATACGGTTATCAAAAATACGTGCTGGAAGCGGCGCGGGCGCCGTTCATGGTGGGCACGCACTTCTTTCTATGGGAAGATTACGGTAAGTGGGATGGATCGTGGAAAGACACCACGGACCGAAAACGCAAGGGCAAAGGCAAGTGGAAGGCCAAGGGGGACGACCAGGAGATGGGCTTCTTACCAGACAACAACATGGGACTGGTTGCCACCGGGGGAAAGCCCTACGAAGAATTCGGCAGCTGGTGTCAGAAGACCAATGCCGAAGTGTCGAAAGCACATCTCGGAGCAGTTTGGAAACCGACGCCGGAGCCCGAGGAGCAGTACAAGACCCTGAAGTCATTTCTTCCCAAGCTCGACGGCGACACTTCGGAATGGCCATCGGAGCTCGGCCTGCGCCCGTGGCTTTCGAACGCACTACGCAAGGATCGCGCTTCGTTCGAACATACCTACTTTATCTCTTGGGACGAGAAGAACCTGTACCTCGGAGCCAGCGTTACCGATTCCCGCCTCGACCATCCCATCGATCCCGGCTACTCCTGGGAAGGGGATTTCCTGCAAATTTATTTGGAGCCATCGGTGCCTCCGGACAAGAAGCGCAGTTACTTTGCAGGGTTCATGATCCTTCCGATGGGAAGGGGAGCGGATCGACAACAGCCCTATGCGGTACCGTGGGGTGGCAGCTACGACGGTCCTTTGAATGCGCCGGTGTTCAAAAAGACCAAGCCCGGCGGCTATGTGCTGGAAGCGAGCATCCCGACATCGGTCATCAACGGGTTTCCGGGCAAGCCTGGCACCGAGTGGAAGGTCTCGATCAACTACCAGAACGTGAACGAGATTTACGAAACGATTTGGCGGGGGACTGTGCGCTTCGCGAAGCAGTGAGCTCTGCAATCAAAGCTCGCGAAGCGAAAGCGACATTCGATAACAATGCGCCTCTCCCGCTGCCAGGCTCCGTGTATTCGGACGATTTAAGGCATTGGGCGCATCGGTCCACGGTTCGACGCACAGGTATGGAGCGCCGGGAGCTGGACTCCAGATAACCCAAACCGGGAAACTGTGTTCGCTGCCCTCGACCGATACCCGGGCGGCAAGTCCGGATGAGTGGTCCTCGACCTCGAGCTCTCTAGCGTGAGTTTCAGTCAGTACGATGGATCCGTCAAGGCCTGGCGTGGCGGCTTCCAGCACGCGAGCTGCCGCTTCCGACCGAATGACGGTTCGCCATCCGTCCTCTGAGCGAAGTAGTGTTCCGCTCGGTAGCTTCACAGTGCACGCTGCGCGCTGACCCGCTTCTCCAAGCGGCGTGCGTAGGTACGGATGAAATCCGAGCGCGTAGGGAAACGGGTCGGAACTGTGATTGTTCAGCGTAACGTCCAGACTGAGCGTACGACCCTCGAGGGTGTATCGGAGCTGGAGCTCGAAGTCGAACGGGAACCCAGAGCGAAACCCGGAGTTCGGAGTCAAAAAAGCGGTGATGGAGTGCTCGGTGATCTCCTCGACCGACCAATAGACGTTACGAGCCCAACCGTGCTGTGGCATGGGCAGAGCCCGACCTCGGTAATCCCAGCTGTTGGGCTGTGAGCCGTTGGAAACTCCGGGGCTGGGGAAAAGGATGGGGTTTCCGTATCGGCGATCCGCGGACTCATGAGGGCCGGCTGGGCCAAACACGACTTGTACCGGGCGTCCATCGCGACGCTTGGCTTCGAAGCCGAAGAGCTGAAAACCCTGCTCCGGGTAGATCCAGGCGCGACCTTCGCCGTTGTCGAGGTAAACGAAGCGCGAGCTCATGGTTTCGCCCTCCATAGCTGATTTGCGAGCGCAATCCCAGAGTCTCGAACGCCGGAGCAATGGGTAAATCCGCAGGCGGAGCCGGCGACGTGCTAAACTGTTCACTTCCTCCAAGGACGGCACAAGCGCTGAGATGTTTGCGATGATTCAGCGAAGGGTTCTTTTCAGCGCGTTGCTTCTGACGGTGACGGCGTGCTCCGGCGTCGACTCGAACCGCGCCGGGGGAGGGTTCGCGGGTGGGGGAGGTGCCGTAACCGGCGGAGGTGGAAAAGGCGGAACCGGCGGAGGGGGAACCGGAGGAGGGGGAACTACCGAGTGCGTTGAGACCCCGAGCGTTCTTGAACCGAGCGCGGTCACTTCGCTCGGCTTTTCCGCCAACGACGTCTTGTCTCTGGCCGGGGGCGTGCACGACTCGGCATTGGTGTGGATCACGTCGAGCGGCGGCTATGCAACCAATAGCCGCGCGGGGACTCAGACGCTGCTCACGCTGGCTTTCGCCGCCACGCCGACCGCAGTGCGCTTCGTGGATTCGCAGGGCGGAGGCTGCATCGGGCAAAGCGGTCCGTGCCTGGTATGCCGGGCGCGCATGGAAATCGACGTGCTGCTCGACGTGGTCACTGCTGATAGCGCGTTGAACGAAGAACTCACGGTAACACTAAAAGCTTACGCCAAAGATGCACCCACATTTACCGGGGACATCGCTGCCGCCATGATGACCGGCAACTATCTCGACGGCGTTACTCCCCAAACGGGATACGAGATCAGCGGCGCACACCTGGAAGCGGGCTGGGGCGTCGGCTTCAGCGGCTCGCGAACGACTGTCCCCAACGCCTGGAACGGCTTCGTCGTGGCGCTGCTGAACCAGATCGGTTCGTCCTCCGCAATCTCGATCATGCAGGCGCATGGCTATTTCCCGCCGGAGACTGCCGGACTCTAGCCGTCACGTGGCTCCAACGAGTTGCCAGCGCTGACACGAGCATGGTCAAACGTCGGCCCCTGAAACCGATGTTCAGTTTGTCGCCGGTCCTATTCCGCGACAGCCCGATCGAGGGGCGCGGCGTTTTCGCCAAACGACGCTTTGCACCCGGAGACGTCATCCTGGCGTACGCCCCCAAACAGCGAAGAATCGAAGCGCGAGACCCGGAGGCGGTTGCTGCCGCCGCCAGCAAGCTCACGCTGTTATCCGAGACATGGTGGGTGATCATTCCCGACACCAGCGTGCCGGGGGGCTGGTTGTGCAACCACAGTTGTGATCCCAACGCGGCCATCTACTCCGACGGTGAGGGCCGCATCCAGTGCGTGCGATCCATCGTGCCGGGCGAAGAAGTGACCATCTTTTATGGATGGGTTACCCAGAACCAGCCCGGGCGCGACCCCTGT
>DASXTY010000541.1:0-2774 GCA_036505155.1 Polyangiaceae bacterium
AGGAGTCAGCCGTATTTTGGGCCGCGTCCCGCCCGAGCTCCCGCACGCCGCGTGAGCCGCGTCGGCACAGGCCGCCTGCTGAGCGCACTTGGCAAGCTTTTGGACTGAGGGCAAACTCCGACTGTGGATTTGTCGCCCACACGCTACGAATATTCGGACCGCGAACAGCGATTCGAACCGGCGGACCACGAGCGGTTCGACCGGCTCGAGTTTGCCGTGCAGGCGCTGCGTTGGCTCCGGCCGAAACGCATGACGGTGGCCGTGTATACGCGGACCCGACACCTCCAGATCGATCGGGGCCGCGACCTCCGCGGTGGCGACGGCGCGACCTGGGCCATCGTCGGGATCCCTAAAACTGCGAGCCGGAGGCACATCGCGCACGCCCTGGCCGAGCTCGCGGGAGTTGCCCAGGTTCCGTTCGTGGTCGACATTTTGGTGGCGCGCGCGGCGAACTAGTGCACCGCTTATGAGATACGCGCAAGCATCCGCTGGTGACTTCGGATGATGGCGGCAGCTGGCTTGGCAAGGTCTCCGTAACAGCGTCTCGCAAGGCAGTTAGAACGCCACGTCAATGCCAAGCTCAGGGAGCAGCACCGCATGAGCGCCGGATTTGGTGCCGAACAACCCGTGAGCCTGTAGGCCCGAGTCGAGACGTATCGTGTCGGTCTTGAAGATCTCGACGCCGAGCGCTCCGCCGGCCACAACTTCGTTCCGGCCTTCGAAGTGCGAATACCCAGCGCGGATGCCCAGATATGGGTTGAGCCAACGGCGTGTGCCGCTGCCGAGATACTCCGAATAAAAGCGGCCTCCAATGGTGGCCATGAACACGTCCAGCCCCGGGCCCGGATTGGTAAAGCGTCGGAAGCCCTCGAGGTAAAGGTCCGCCCTGCGAGAGAGACCCAGGGCCAAACCAAAACCGTAAAATCCGCCGGTGCCCCCGCCGTTGCGAATATCGAGCAGGTAACCGGCGCGTTGCCCCGGGAAGAGCTTCGCCTCTGGAGTCACAACAACTTCGGGTGGGGCGGCTTGCACTTCGCGCTTGAAAAGACTGACAAACACGGTTGCGAGCGCGGCCCGGTCGCGCAAATAGCGCATTTGCCCTTTGAGCTGCTCCATTTCGCCGCGCACCCGTTGCAACTCCTGCTCGATGCGCAAGATGTCGTTCACGTTTTGCGCTTGCTTGAGGATCTGCTCCAGGCGATCCCGCGTCACTTCGAGGTTTCTTAAGCGGACCGCGGCGTCGTAATATTCTTTACCGATATCGCGTGTCTGGACCTGGCTCGAACGCACCACGCCCAGCGTTTCGAGAGCTCGCAGCAAGTTGAAAGCGTCCTTCACCGGAATGCGCAGGGTAAACTCGGCGCGCGCCGACGCCACTGCATCCACCATCACCGACTCGTTGGTGATCTGGCCGTCGGCCTTGCTCACCAGCTGCCGCAGTTCCATGGCCGAGCGCTGGACGTTTTCGACTTCAATGCGGACGTGCGCTTCGATGTCCAGCATGCGCCTTGCCCTCGCAATTTCGACCGCGTCGTCGGCAGGCGCCGCGACCGCGGTGGATGGAGCAGGCGCCGCCGGCGTTGCGCCAGGCGTCGCCGGGGCAGCCGCGCCGGCTTTGCCAGGTGTTGGTGCCGCAGAAGCCGCGGGGGCCGCCACCGTATCGGCAAGGCCATGCATCGTGGGCATTGCGCTCGGCGACTGCTCGGCCGAAGCTCCGGGCAAAGCGGCACCGCCAGACGACGGCGGTGGTGCGGGGCGCGCGGCTTCCGCCCCCCCGGATTTCGATGCCCCAGGTGCGGCAACCCCTCGGGCGATGCCGGCTCCACACGCGGGAAGCACGCCCGAAGCGACCAGAGCAAGGATAACGGAGCGTCGCAAAGCTGGAATTTCGCTGCGCCGGGGTGCTGGGGAGGGCATGTCGCAGGAGGAACGCGCGGTGACCTCCTAGCTTACAGGACGTCGGATGCTCAACTCCAGTCCGATTGATTAGGTGTCGGGCCAGTGGTGCCCATTATCCTCTCTCGGCACGCCGGCTTACCGATACACAGAAAACAGGAGGGGGTAGACCACCGTGACACTTCCTCCTTCCGGCTGTGGGAAGGGGAGCTGGCGAAAGACGTCCACTACGCAACTGACTACCGCCTTGTCCGGCATCGACGTGCAGACAGCGTTTGGCGACAGCACGGTCCCGTCAGGCCCAATCACAAACCGAACGCTTACTCTCCCGGTCAGTTGCGGATTCCGCTCCGCTCCGTTCTCATAACATCCATGTAAAACCTGGAAATGCTCGCGAACAACCTTCTGAATGACCTCCGCCGGAAGCCGACCCTTCGATGGGTGGGGTTGCCGTGGCGGCTGTGTGCCCGCTGGCTGGGTAACCGACGCATCTCCCTCTTTGGAAGCAACCCCACCCGCCTTGGTTGACGGGGTTTCAACATTCGTGAAAATGCGGCACGGATAATCCGGAAGGCTTTGGACTTCGGAGCCTTGCGGGGGAGCCGCGCAAAAGGACGAAGCCACAAGACATGTCAGCATCGTAACTGAGATGCAAATACGGGAACTAGTCAGACCTTTCATGCTGAAGCGCCCTCCCCGGATTAGTCATTACCATTTGATTCCTCCACTAGAAACGCACCGGTTGGGGCCGCGTTCACCGTCAGCCCGCAACCGAGAGCTCTTGAAAAGACCTCAGAGAACTTTCCCCGAAGACCACTTTGTTCATCCAGCAACGCTTGCCTTTATAAAACGGGGATGCGCCCGCTGTCCGTTCTGTC
>DASXTY010000542.1:0-4094 GCA_036505155.1 Polyangiaceae bacterium
GGATTCTTCTCCCGTTCCGCCCAGATCTCACCAATCTCATTGAGGACTTTGAAGCGTTCGGGCGTCTCGTAGATACTATCCAGGATTTGGCGCTTGTAAGCGGCGACTTGTTTGAAGTCGTTACTCTTCAAATAGACTTCAACCAGTGCTTCCAGGGTCGGCCGGTGCTCGCCGTTCAGGGCTAGCGCCTTTTCGTAATTGTTGACCGCCAGGCGCGCCTGACCTTGCTCCCGCTTGATACACCCGAGTCGGAAATAAACGTCCGTTCGCTGATCCACCTCATCCTCTCCCAGAGCGGTCAGCACCTTTTGGTAGTTGGTGAGAGCGCTGGGCCAATCGTGCAGACGGAACGCCATGTCCGCGATACCTCGAATGGTTTCCTGGTCGGTCAGGTCGAGGTGATTGGCCTGCTGGTAGGCTTTGAGCGCCTTCTCGTTATTCGCGAGCGCCGCGTGGACCTTGCCCAGCAGCTTGTAGAGCATGTGTTGCTCTTGGCGCTCTCGGTTCTTGCTCTTCTTGACCAGCATCTCGGCCAGCGGCTCCGCCCGCTGCCACTGCTCGGTTCGAATGAATTCCTCCACCAGCGGTAGCGCCGCCTCTTCGCAGTCCTCATCGCACTGCAGCGCAAGCTCGTAGGCTTGTATTGCCGGATCGTGCTCGTGGAGCATCTCGTCGCGCAGCTTGCCCAGCTCTACCAAGAGCTTCGCGCGTGCCCGGGGCAGTTGCGTATTGACTTGCTCCTGCTCCAGGTAGCGAGCCGCACGGTCCCAGTCTCCCTCGTCGATGGCGATGGTGCGCAACGCGGCCAGCGTCGCTAGATGAGCTGGCTCCAGGTCGAGCGCCATCTCGAAACGCTCCTGGGCCTGGGAGCGATCGCCGAGCCGCTCGTCCAACGCCTTGCCGATCCGGTAGTACATTTCCACGCGCTGACTGCCGTCCGTGGTGAGCTCGGCCACCCGGGACATCGCATCGATGGAGCGGGCCGGGTCATCCTGCTTCTCGTACAACTTGCTCAACGCGTCGAGCGCGGTAATGTTCGCGTCGTCCAGATCGACGATGTTCTGATAAGCGTCGATGGCGCGATCGGGGTCGCCGACCTCATCGCTCTGTACCTGAGCAATCAGGCCGTAGAGCTCGATCTTGGTTGGCGTCTCCGCCGCCTCGGCGATGTGGCGTTCGTACGCGCTCACCAAGTCCAACCACTGCTTGAGACGCCGGTAACAGCGCTCGAGCGCAACGTAAGCGTGTAGCTCGGACGGGAAAATCTCCAGAGCTTGCTCCAGCCGTTGAGCCGCGAGATCGAACTTGAGAAACTGCTCCTCCTGTATGGTGGCAATCTTGAGCAATACGTCGACGCGCTCGCGCTCGGTTTCGACCACGTTGAGCTGACGTTCCAGCACTTCGACCAAGTCCGGCCAATCTTTCACGGCGTCGTAGATGCGCTCGAGCCCCCGCATTGCTTGCAAGTTCGCCTCATCGACTTCCAGCACCTCGCGGTACACGCGTGTGGCTCGCTCCGAGTCGTTCAAACGCGTTTCGTAGAGACTCGCCAGCCGCAGCTTGTTGCTGGCGATATCTTCGGGGTTCTTCAGAGAGCGTACTTTCGCGCTCAGCACCTCCGCCAGCTCCGCATGGCTCTGGCGCTCTTCGTAGACGGCCTCCAGGGCTTCCAGGGCCGGGAGGTAATAGGGATCGATTTCCAGTGAGCGTTTGTAGAAGGTAATGCCCTGCTCTTCCTGGTTCATGTGCTTCAACAGCAACTCGCCGAGGTCGCACTGAATGGCCTTGCGATCCTCATTAGCCACCGCCACTTCGAGCGCGCGGGTCAGGGTTTCACCCACCTTCTGCCACTGGGCGCCGATGCGATGGATTGCCGCCATCTGGCGCAAGACCTGCACGTTGCTCGGATCGAGCACCATGATCTGCTGGTAATACGGTTGCGCGTACTCCGGGTGGCCTAGGTCTTCGCCGTACCATTTGCCCAAGCGCAAACACAGCCGGATCTTGGCGGCATCGTCGCTCTGCTCCGGCAGCCAAGTATTGGCGGTGTTGATGAGCTCTCCCCACCGTCCGGTGGTCTGTGCCACCCGCTCCAGGTAGCGCGAGGTTTCATCATCGCTGAAGTCCTCACTGAAAGCATTGAGCAAGGCATCGAAGGCCTGGTTTGGGTCTTCCAGGTGCTCTTCGAACACGCGGGCGATGCGCCGCAAAAGATCGCTCTTCTCGGTCACCTCTTCGCGGGTCTCCAGGCGAGCCAGATACAACTCGATGAGCGGCTCCCAGCGCTTGGCCGCCGTATGCAGCTTTTCAAGCTGCAAGAAGGCTTCTTCGTGAACCGGATCGATGCCAAGGATCTTGTCGAATGCCGAAGTAGCTTGGTCGTAGTCGTTCGCCTCTTTCTTCCAGAGCTTGGTCACCTCCAAGAGCTCGCGGATCTTCTCGGCCGGCTCTTGCAGCGCTTCGGCGCGCTGCATCTTGACCTGGATGACCTCGACCCACCGCTCTTCGGATCGGTAGATCCGTTCGAGCTCCGCCATTGCTTCGAAGTCGCCCGGGTCGACCTGCAGCAGATGCCTCCAGGCGTCTGCCGCATCGTACGGCTGCTCCAGCAACGAGCCGTACGTCTTGCCGAGCTCGCGATAAATCGCGACCAGCTCTTGCGGCTCCAACAAGGCCGCTGCGCGATCGATGGTCGCGTGCAAGGCGCTGACCAGCTCCTGCGGGTCCTGCCGCACTCGCCACACGTGGGCGATCGCGCGCAAGGCCTGAACGTTGGAAAAGTCGATGTCCAGCACTCGTTGCCAGGTTTCCAGCGCTTCGTCGTCACGATTCAGCTGATCGGCAAACAGACGCGCCCTGCGAGTCAGGATGTTGACGCGCTCTTCATCCGAATCCGCGATGTCGAAGTGACGCTCCAGAACGTCGGTGAGCTCAGCCCATTGGCCCTGCTTCTCGTACAGGCCCGCCAGCGCCCAGAGAGCCTCGGGGTCCTCACCGCGCAAATCCAACACCCGTTTCCATCCGTCGACCGCGCCCTGCACGTCGCTCAACCGTTCAGCCGCCAAGTGCGCCACTTTCGCCCGAATCTCGGCTTCCTGAACATCGCCGACGGCGTTTTCCAGCTCGCGCTGGTAAACGAAGTTGAGCTCCTGCCACTGCCCAGTCTGCTCGTAGATCCTGCCTAGAGCAGCGATTGCATGCTCGTTGATTCGATCCAATTCGTCGAAGATCTTGCGGTAGGCGCGGATGGCGTCTTGCACCTTCTGCAGCCGCTCCTCGTAGACTTCACCCAGCCTCCGGTAGAGCTCGATCTGGTCCAGTGGATCCTGCGAAGCTACTGCTCGCTGTTCCAGAACGCCGGCCAGCTCCGTCCACTGCTCGAGCAAACTGTAAATGCGATCCAGGTTCGCCAGGGCATCGGGCTCCTGGGGCGCGACGGTGAGAACGTAGCGGTAGGTCTCTTCTGCCTTGGAAACGTCCGCGAGCTCTTCTTCGAAGACGCGCGCCAGTCGCTTTCCAATGATGCTTTGAGTCGACTGGTCGGCACCCGGTGCACCCAAGACATCCGCATAGGCGTTGGCGAGCTGCTCCCAGCCACCATCCAGCATTCCGGCGAGCCGCTCCACCTCTTCTCCGGCGCGTTCGTCCAGCGGTCGCTCCTTGAGAGCCCGAACGTGAACGTTGAATGCCATGACCGGATCTAACAAGCGCTCTTCGGCATCCTCGGCCAGGCGGAAATACATCTGCATCCGCAGGTCCGGATCGGTCAGGTGAGCCAGCTGCGCTTCTCGAACCCGAATTAACCGTTCCCATTCGGACATGGACTGGTAGAGCGGCTCCAGAATTTCGCCGATTTCGAGTTGCTTGGTCCCCGACTCGAACAGGGTCTCCAACGCCTGGAGCGTTTCGCCGTGTTCCGGCGCGGCGTTGATGACCTCCCGGTATGCCCCAATGGCGCGATCCAGGTCACCCAGGCGCAATTGATAAACCTGCCCAAGTCGGAACTTAAACTCTAATATTTCATCCGGGCTCTGACCGATTTCCCCCTCGCGCGCCAAGATCTCAGCCAGATCGGACCAGCGCTCCGAGTTGGT
>DASXTY010000543.1:0-4952 GCA_036505155.1 Polyangiaceae bacterium
GAGCTGGATCAGGTGGGTTTGACGCACGGGCTCAGCGTCTCGGAGCACGGGGGCGATATTCTGGATTGCGAGGTGAGCGTGGTGGCCGGCAAGGGCAAGCTGGTGATCACCGGGCTCCTGGAAAAAGGTATGGAGGAGAGCGCGCAGGCGGCAATGAGCTACATTCGTTCCCGGGCTGCGGCGTTCGGGTTGGAGCGGGATTTCTATCAAAAGATCGATGTTCACGTGCACTTCCCGGATTTCGTGCGCAAAGACGGGCCGAGCGCCGGTGTGACCATGGCGAGCAGCATTGCCAGTGCGCTGACGCGCTTGTCGGTGCGGAGCGACGTGGCGATGACCGGAGAAATCACTCTGCGCGGCCGAGTGATGCCGATTGGCGGGCTCAAAGAGAAACTCTTGGCGGCGCACCGAAACCGCGTCACCACCGTGTTGATCCCGAAAGACAACCGGAAAGACCTGCGCGAGATCCCGCGGCGCGTGCTGCGGAGCTTGCGGGTGGTGCTAGTCGACCACATGGACGACGTGTTGCGCGAAGCGCTGGTGGTGGAAAATCCCGACAAGATGTTCGGCCCTCGGCAGCTCTATCTGGAGTATCGAAACGGGGAGCTCTATCAGTCCGAGGTCACCGAAAAGGCGCCCGAAATGCCGGCGCCACCTCCGCCACTGAGAGAGCCCCCGGGCGAGCAACCGGGGATGCTGTAAGCGCCGAAATGCGGGATGCGGTGCGAAAGCGAACTATAACTAGCTACCAGGCGTAAGCTTCCGGAGCCACGCCGCCGGGTCCGGGGAAAATCTGGTCGAGCTTGGAAAGTGTGGCTTCATCCAGCTGGATGTCCAGTGCCTTCACCGCCGTGTCGAGCTGCTCGAGCGTGCGAGGGCCGATGATGGGAGAAACGACCGCAGGGCGGGTGAGCAACCAGCTCAACGCGACATCGGCGGGTTCATGGCCGAGCTCCTTGCAGAGCGCCTGGTAGCGCTCGAGGGCGGCGCCGTGTTTATCGCGGTCCGCACGAGCCCAGTCGCTGTTTCGACGCTGCTCTTCTGCGGCGCCGGTGGCCCTTCCGGTAAGGGCGAGAGAGCCGCCCGCAAGCGGGCTCCAGGGGATGACACCCACGCCGTAATGCTCGCACGCAGGCAAAACTTCGAGCTCCACCGTGCGGGTCAGGAGATTGTAACGCGTCTGCTCCGAGATCAGGCCCATGAAGGGACGCGCGCGCGCGGTTTCCATGGCTTGCGCGATGTGCCAGCCCGCGAAGTTCGAAGAGCCCGCGTAGAGCACCTTACCCTGGTGCACCAGTACCTCGAAAGCTTGCCAGATTTCCTCCCACGGCGTTTCACGGTCGATGTGATGCATCTGGTACACGTCGATCCGGTCCGTCTTCAAGCGCTGGAGGCTCGCCTCACAAGCCAGCCGCATGTGCAGCGCGGAGCAACGGCTCTCGTTGGGCCAACTGCCCATGGATCCGTAAAACTTGGTGGCCATTACCACTTTGTCGCGGCGGCCGCCTCCTTGCGCGAACCAGCGACCGACGATCTGCTCGGTGACTCCCTCGCCGGTCTTCCAGCCATAGACGTTGGCTGAGTCGAAAAAATTCAATCCCAACTCCAGGGCGCGATCCATGATTGCGAACGAGTCTGCCTCACTGGTTTTGGGGCCGAAATTCATGGTTCCGAGACAAAGCCGGCTGACCTTCACCCCGGAGCGACCCAGATGTACATGTTGCATGACCTTTGACCTATCGGTTGAGTTGAACACCTGAGTCTTCCACGAGAAGCCCGCTTCGGGAAGCTAGGGCAGGATCCCATGGGATTGGGGCCTTCTTCGCGAGATGCTTGCCACCGGCGTGCAGCTGGTGAAGTCTTAGGGATTGCTGCATGCTCCAGAATGAATCAAGAGGTGCCGGTGAATCGGCGCAAGCCACGAGCGTCGCTCAGGTCGCCGGCCCTGAGCTTAGCCGAGCGGCAGATCAAGTCTCCGCCGGAGACGCCTCACTGCACGTCAGCGCTTCCGCCGTGAGCCTTCCACGCGCAAGCGCATCGCGCAGGTCCTTGGCGGCCCGAATTTTCTCGCGGGGTGCTGCGTTGTTTTTTGCAATGCTGATGACTGCGCTCGTCCTGCGCGCGTTGCACTGGAATCGAGCCTTGTCGATGGACCTGACGGTGATGCGAGAGGTGGCGCTGCTTCGGAGCCATAACCTGTCGCGCGCAATTTTATGGATGACCCACGCGGGCGATGGTGGCTGGCTTACCGTGCTCTCCCTCGCCGCCGGGCTTGCCATGGTTTTGCGCGGTCGGCTGGCCTGGGCGTTTTACCTCTGGGGTACATCCGTCGGGGCTGCGCTCTCGAGCTCCATGGTAAAGCATCTCGTCATGCGGCACCGACCGAACGCCGCCCTCCATCACGCTCTTGCGATGGCGACCAGCTGGTCCTTGCCCAGTGGACACGCCATGCAGAGCGCTGCGGTCTACTCCGCGCTCGCGGTCCTGGCTTTCGAGGCGGGGCTGCGCTGGAAGTGGCAGGTTGCCCTGGCTCTAGCAACGCTGACAGCCGTCGTGGCATTTTCGCGCGTCTACCTCGGTGTGCACTATCCTACGGATGTGTTCATCGGCTGCGGCTTGGGCCTGGCGTGGCCCCTCGGGCTGAGGTCGCTGATGGTCGGGCAATCTGAGTTGGTCCGCGCGCCGATTGCTGCCGAAGCCACGGGTGAGCGCCTGACCCCGTGATGATCGTCGGCGTCCCCAAAGAGATCAAACAGCACGAATATCGGGTGGCGATGTTGCCAGTGGGCGTGGAGGAGCTCTCGCGCAGGGGCCATCAGGTTCTCATCGAGAGTGGAGCCGGTCTGGGAAGTGGAATCCCGGACTCTGAATACCAGCGAAACGGCGGACGAATGGCGTCCGCCGCCGATGTTTGGACTGCCGAGCTGGTGGTGAAGGTGAAAGAGCCTCAGCCAGAGGAATGGCGGCGGATGCGGCGCGACCAAATGGTGTTTGCGTATTTCCATTTTGCCGCCGACGAGGCGCTCACTCGCGGAATGCTGAGCTCCGAAGCCACGGCCATTGCTTACGAGACATTGCAAGACGACCTGGGACGTCTGCCATTGCTCACCCCCATGAGCGAAGTTGCCGGGCGGATGAGTATTCAGCAAGGAGCGAAATACCTGGAACGTCCTCAGGAGGGCAGGGGAATCTTACTGGGTGGTGTTCCCGGCGTCGCGCCAGCCCACATTGCGATCTTAGGCGGCGGCGTGGTCGGCACCAACGCGGCCAAGGTGGCTGCAGGCTTCGGCGCCAGCGTGACCATCTTGGACAACAACGTCGACCGGCTCCGCTATCTGGACGACATCATGCCGCACAACGTGACTACGCTGTTCAGCGATCGACACACCATTCGAGAACAGCTCGCTCTCGCTGACTTGGTGGTCGGAGCGGTTTTGATTCGCGGCGCGCGAGCCCCGCGCCTGGTGGAGCGGGCCGACTTGAAGCACATGAAACCGGGCGCCGTGATTGTGGATGTGGCCATCGATCAGGGCGGGTGCGTCGAAACGTCCAAGCCCACCACACACGGCGATCCGACGTTCATCGTCGACGACATCGTGCATTATTGCGTCTCCAACATGCCCGGCGCCGTGGGCCGCACCAGCACCTACGCTCTGTGCAATTCCACCATCTCGTACGTGCTCCAGCTTGCAGAGCGGGGCCTCGCTGAGGCCAGCCGCGTCAATCCGAGAATCGTGAGCGCGATTAACCTGCACCGGGGCCAGGTGACCCATCACGCCGTTGCCGAAACCTTTGGCTTGCCCTGCGAGCCATACGTTCCCGCATGAAACGCCAATCCCTTGCTTGAAAGGGCTAGCGGTCCCGTGCTATGAGCCTGCGCCACCGCACTCGGGGCGGTAGTTAAGTTGGTTATAACGCCGGCCTGTCACGCCGGAGGCCACGGGTTCGAGTCCCGTCCGCCCCGCAAGAAAATCATGCCGGATTCGATTTTAGCCTCTGAAGCAATAGTCCGAGGCGTAGACAATTGCTTGGCCTGCAAAGCGGGTAACGCGGCCTCGGGAATGACTCGAAGCTTGCCAGCATTCGCGAGGTAGCGAGCATGCGCGGCTAGGCTTGCGTGGCCGGCCAGCGCTTGCGCTTGCTGCGCTGTAACGTCCGCATCGGCCAGGGCCTGGGTGTAGGCGCGGCGCCAGCTGTGAAATCCACGGGTAGCGTGTAGTCGGAGGGTTCGAATAGCTGGCGCTCGCGTTTGGTCAGCTTGCGGGCGACTTCAAAACGCCCGGCCCCGGCGTTCCAGCGCTCAATCCCGAAGGCGCCCTTTTGAGATCCCGTCTGAAGGCTCTGCAAGTCATCACCTGGCGTTCAAGAATCGACATGCGGTGCCCGGCCTCGGGGTGTTCCCATCCGAGATATTGGGCGAGCTCAGCGTCGCTCAAACGGCGCGCTCCTTTTTGACGGTTGTCGGGTACTTCGGGAGCTCGGCGTCATCGCAGGGGTTGATCTTGATCGCGCCTTCACGCTTGAACGCCGCGAAGACGTTAGAAATATCTTGCTAAATGCTGACACGTCTGGCGCGACTTGCCCGCAGCCTTGCAGGCGCCAAGTACTTCGTTTATGTGTCGGGGCGCCACTGCGTTGGCACGCAAAGGACCGAGCACTGGAAGCGCGAAACGTTCCACCCGGCTGATTTCGTCCTTGAGTCGCACCGATTGCCGCTCCGCATATACGCGAAGCGCGGCGTCTTCGAAGGTCTCGGGCGCCGCGGCGTCGAACGCCATCGGGTCCGATTCGATGAGCAGACGCGCCAATTTCTTGCGCGCTACCGCTTTGCTGTCCGTGCCTAGACTTTTTGTGATCCGCACGCGCTCGCCGTCCTTCGTGATCCAGATCTCGGCGCTATAACCGCGGCGATTGCGGACCAGTGTGCCGGTTGGCTTGCGGCCGCCCCCGTA
>DASXTY010000544.1:0-6263 GCA_036505155.1 Polyangiaceae bacterium
GGTGCAAGCCCGCACAACATCCACGCGTTTGCCCGGGAAGGTGCTCAAGCCCTTGGCGGGAAAGCCTCTACTATCGCGCATGCTGGAGCGCCTGCGGGCCGCCGAAACTCCTTTCGAACTGGTGGTTGCTACCACCGTGGATCGATCGGACGACGCGATTGTAGAGCTCTGCGCCGGCATCCACACCAGTGTCTTTCGCGGCCATCCGAGCGACTTGCTCGACCGCCACCTTCAAGCAGCCAGGCAGACGCGTGCCGAGACCATCGTGAAAATCCCATCCGACTGCCCATTGATCGCACCGGAAGTCGTCGATCGAGTCCTGGACCGATGGAACCAAAGCCCGGGAAGTTTCGATTACCTGAGCAACCTGCATCCTCCCACCTATCCTGACGGAAACGACGTCGAGGTGATGACCCGGGAAGCCCTGGAAATCGCCTGGATCGAAGCCAGAAAACCCCACGAACGGGAACACACCACCCCATTTCTGTGGGATCAGCCCGAGCGTTTTCGGATCGGCAACGTCGCTTGGGAAACCGGGCTCAACTATTCCTTAAGTCACCGCTTCACCATTGATTACGAAGAGGACTACCAGCTCATCAGCGCTGTGTATGACGCCCTTTGCACTGAATCCCGGCCAGTATTTTCGCTGTCGGATATACTGGATTTCATCTCACGCCGACCGGATGTGCTGGCTTTCAATGCGCAGCACCGTGGCGTAAGTTGGTACCGCCATCATCTTTCCGAGCTTCGCACGCGAAATAGCCTCGGCACCGTGAAAGCCCCCGCATGAGCGCCCTCTCTCATTCCGAGCTAAAAAAGCTGGCTTTGCGGGTGCGCGAGCACATCATTCGCATGGCCACTGATGGTGGATGTTTCATCGGAGCGTCGCTATCGTGCGCGGATCTCATTGTGCACCTTTACACCCGAGTGATGCACATCTCGCCGGACTTGTTGGCCGATCCGTCGCGGGATTTTCTGCTCTTGTCCAAGGGCCACGATGTTCCGGCGCTATACGGGACACTGGTTGAGCTCGGCTACCTTCCGGCAAGCCGCCTCAAAAACCACCTTTCTACCGGCGATTCGATGTATTGGCATCCCAACCGAAATATCCCAGGCGTGGAATTTCATTCCGGTTCGCTGGGACACCTCTTGAGCGTGGGTTTAGGCATCGCCCTCGATATCCGGCTCGGCGGCGGCTCCAATCGAGTGTTCGTGATCCTCGGCGACGGCGAGCTCAACGAAGGCTCGGTTTGGGAGTCGCTGCTGGTCGCTTCCGCCCGCAAGCTCGACAACCTGGTCTGCATCGTGGACCGCAACGAATTTCAAGCGAACCTGCGAACCGAGGAGCTTTTACCGCTCGAGCCGCTGGAGCAAAAATTCGAGGCGTTCGGCGCCCGGGTCCAGCGGGTGGACGGGCACTCCTTTAGCGCCCTGGACCGGGTATTTTCCGAGCTTCCCTTGGCTCAGGGGAAAGTCAGTGTGGTCATCGCCGATACGGTTCGGGGAAGAGGCCTACCCAGCATCGAGCGACAGGCGGACCGGTGGTTCGTGAATTTCACTCACGCCGAAGTCGAGGCGTTGTTGGCCGAGTTACATGGCGAGGGCCGCGCCCATCTGACTTCGGAGACGCTGGTGGTTCGATGACGACGTATGAAGAGGCGCTGCTGGAGCTGGCCCTCGCCGACCCGAGGCTGGTGGTGATGACCGCCGAGAACCGGGCTGCCATCCGTGGCTTGCCCCACCGGCTCGGCCCCCGTTTCATCGATGTTGGGATCTGCGAGCAGACCATGGTGGGCGCGGCAGCCGGGTTGGCCCTGAGGGGACGGATTCCCATTTGCCATGCGCTCGCCACCTTCTTGACTCTGCGCGCCTTCGAGTTCATCCGCACCGACGTGGGCATCGCAAAGCTGCCGGTGAAGCTGGTGGGCGGCGTGCCCGGTTTTCTTTCAGAGGGCAATGGCCCAACCCACCAGGCGCTCGAAGACATTGCGCTGATGCGCGGCATCCCCAACATGCAAGTGTTTTGTCCCGCCGACGGCGCGGAGCTGGTGGCGATGTTGCCGAAAATCGTGGAAAGCCCCGCTCCGGCATACGTGCGGTTCAACGCTGCGCCGCCCGCGGTGGAACATGTGGCGCCCTTTGAAATTGGGGTGGCCGAGGTGCTGAGCCAGGGACAAGACGTCACCCTGTTGAGTTTCGGGTTCCTATTGCGCGAGGCGGAAGAGGCGCGAAAAGAGCTGGAGTCTCAGGGGCTCCGGGTTCAGCTGGTGAACCTTCGGACCTTGAAACCGATTGCTGAAGACGTGATCGTGCGCGCCGCGCGCGGGGCGCGTCTTTTGGTTACCATAGAAGACCACTTCCAGAGCGGCGGACTCTATTCCATCGTGGCGGAGACACTGCTCAAGGCCGGGGTGAGCTGTCGCACGCTGCCCATTGCTCTCGAAGAACGTTGGTTCCAGCCCGGAGCTCTGGACGCGGTCCTGGAATACGAAGGGTTCACCGGCACCGCGATCGCGCGCCGCGTCTGCCAAACATTGAGGCGATAAACATGCCCAACGGAATCCGAATGAACCCCGATTACCCGACCATCCTCGAGTCCAATCGTTTGCACGCGCGGGCGGCAGGCCTCATCCCCGCGTGCACTCAGACGCTGGCCAAAGGCCCGGGTCAATATGTCAACGGGGTGGCCCCCAAGTTCGCAGTGCGTGGCAAGGGCTCGCACGTATGGGACGCGGACGGCAACGAATACATCGACTTTCAGATGGGAATCGGGCCCATTTCACTGGGCTACTGCTACGAACCCGTGGATCGCGCGATTCGCGAGCAACTTGACCGGGGCATCACATTTTCGCTGGTGCATCCACTGGAGGTCGACGTTGCAGAGCTGGTGCGCGGCATCGTGCCCAACGCGGAAATGATCCGCTACAGCAAGACCGGTTGTGATGTCACCAGCGCCGCAGTGCGACTCGCCCGGGCGTACACCGGCCGCAACAGGGTGCTGGCTTGCGGCTATCACGGCTGGCATGACTGGTACATTTCCGTCACCGACCGAAACCGCGGAATTCCGGATGCGGTTCAGAACTTGACCTACACCATCGAGTACAACGACCTCGGCAGCGTCGAACGGTCGCTGGACGCCGATACCGCGTGCGTGATTTTGGAACCCACCGTCTTCGCAGCGCCGAAGCCCGGGTTTCTAGAGGGCCTACGAGAGCTTTGTACAAGAAACCAAACTTTGTTGGTGTTCGACGAAATGTGGACCGGCTTTCGACTGGCGTTGGGGGGTGCGCAGGAGCGCTTCGGAGTCAGGGCCGACCTCGCCTGCTTTTCCAAAGCGTGCGCCAACGGCATGCCCCTCTCCATGTTGACCGGCCGCGGCCAGGTAATGCAGCTCTTGGACCGGGAAGTCTTCTTTTTCACCACCTTCGGCGGTGAAGCGCTTTCGCTTGCGGCAGCTCGGGCCACCATCGAGGAAATGCAAAAAAAAGACGTTATCGGAGAGCTCGCGCGTCAGGGCAGAAAGCTCCGCGAGGGCTATAACGCCATCGCCGGAGAGCTGGGCCTGGACTACACGTCGTGCGTGGGTTTCGACTGTCGCAGCATGGTTACTTTCGATGCAAAAGCCGGCGATCCTCTGGAAATGAAGTCGCTGGTCCAGCAAGAGCTCATCAAACGCGGAGTCCTTTGGGGCGGCTTTCACAACCTGTGTTTTTCGCACAACGACCAGGACGTCGCGCACACCCTGGCCGCGTACCGAGAGGTGTTGCCGATACTCCAGCGGGCGGTGTCGGCCGGCTCGGTGAGAACCGCACTCCGGGGAGAGCCGGTGGGACCGGTGTTCCGAAGGACCAGTCACTTTGACACCAAGCCGCTATGAAAACAGCCAGCGAAGTGAGCCCGCGATGAGCAAAGCGAATCGCGTTGGGGGTCCGGTGGCTCGCCCCCGGGGAGGATTACGGCGGGGGTGGGCGGGTGGCACTTTATCGTTAGAGGGGAAAGTCGCTGTGGTCACCGGAGCGGTGGGGCTCTTGGGGCGCGCGCACTGTCGAGCGCTGGGGGCAGCCGGCGCCAAGGTGGTGGTGGCGGATCTGGACCAGACCGCGTGCGAAAAATTCGCCGGTGAGCTCGGCGAGGAGCAGGGCATCAGCGCCCACGGCGTAGCCGTCGACATTACCAAGCCGCAGTCCGTCGAGTCACTGCATGCCAGGGTATGTTCGGTCTTCACGTCAGTCGACGTGCTGGTGAACAATGCCGCAATAGACGACAAGTTCGAGTCCGACGAGTCAGCGGCAGCGCTGTCTCGCTTCGAAAGCTACCCCCTGGAGCGCTGGCAGAAATTGCTCGACGTGAACGTCACGGGCACCTTTTTGTGTTGCCAGGCGATCGGCTCGGCCATGGCGGCGCGCGGTTCCGGAAGTATCATCAACGTCGCATCCACTTATGCATTGGTGGCTCCCGACCAGTCGCTCTACCAGCGCCCCGATGGCACTCAAAGCTTTTGGAAATCGGCCGCCTACCCAACGACCAAGGCGGCAGTGCTGGGGCTTACCCGCTTTCTTGCGGCTTATTGGGGCGGGCACGGAGTCCGTGTGAACGCTTTGGTCCCCGGGGGCGTGGCTGCCGGTCAACAAACCTGGTTCCAAGAAGCTTATGCGCGCCGGGTTCCGCTGGGTCGGATGGCTCAGGTTACCGATTATGCGGGCGTTTTGGTGTTCCTGGCCAGCGATGCTTCTTCCTATATGACCGGTGCCAATGTGGTCGTAGACGGTGGTTGGACCGCGTGGTGACTGTTTTATCCGAAGGTGAGCTTGCCCTCCGCGCGCGCAGGCTCAAGCTGGTACTCACTGATGTCGACGGTGTTCTCACGGACACCGGCGTGTATTATTCCGAGAGGGGCGAGGAGCTGAAGCGTTTCAGTGTGCGCGACGGAATGGGAATGGAGCTTTTGCGCGGCGCGGGAATCGAGACCGGATTTCTCACCCGGGAAAATTCCGGTGTAGTCCGAGCACGAGCCGACAAGCTCGGGCTCCGGCACGTGTTTCTGGGCGTTCGCGATAAGCTGGCGCACCTGTCCGAGGTTGTCGCCCGGACCGGAATTGACGCGAATGCGATCGCCTTCATTGGCGACGACGTCAACGATCTCGCGCTCATCGAGCGCATCTCCGTGGAGAGTTTGACCGGCGCTCCGGCTGACGCGGTTGCCCCGGTACGGGCTCTAGTCCATTGCGTCACCCCCTCCGGCGGGGGGCATGGCGCGTTTCGCGATTTTGCGGATTGGATCCTCGCGCTCGTCGGACCAGCCCATCGGGGCTCGCCGAGCCGCTGAGACCAACATGGCCAAAAGCCGCACACTCGGGATAGAGACGCTGGCGATTCACGCCGGGCAGGAACCCGACCCGACCCATGCGGCGGTAATTCAGCCGATCGTGCTCTCGACCACCTTCGCTCAGCCCGAGCCCGGCCAGCCCAAGCAATTCGAGTATTCGCGCAGTGGCAATCCGACGCGTCAAGCGCTGGAGAAGTGCCTGGCCACCTTGGAAAATGGACGATTCGCCTTCGCGTTTGCCAGCGGAAGCGCGGCAACCTTGACCCTTTTGCACTCACTCACGCCGGGGGACGAAGTGGTGTGCGGCGACGACGTATACGGCGGGACATTTCGCCTGCTCGAAAAAGTAATGGCTCCCATGGGGGTCAAAACCACTTTCGTGGATTTACATGACCTCGATCGGTTGCAAGGCGAGCTCACCGACCGTACCCGCATCATCTGGCTCGAGACGCCCACCAACCCGATGCTCAAGCTGTTCGATATTCATGCCGTCTCTCACTTGTCTTCGAATCGGCCAGAAATCGTGGTGGTGGTGGACAACACCTTCGCGTCTCCAGTGTTGCAGCGTCCGCTCGACCTCGGGGCAACCGTGTCCATGCATTCCACTACCAAATATATCAACGGCCACTCGGACGTGGTCGGCGGCGCTCTCGTCACCAACGACGCCAGCCTCGCCGAGCGGATCGGCTTTCTCCAGAACGCCATCGGGGCCGTACCCAGCCCCATGGACTGCTATTTAGTGCTCCGCGGTTTGAAGACGCTGCCGATCAGGATGCGGCAGCACGTGGCAAGCGCGCAGGAGCTGGCCTGCCGCCTCGAGCAGTCGCGGGGGGTGCAGCGCGTCCACTACCCCGGACTGGCCAGTCACCCGGATCACGCCTTGGCCCTTCGCCAAATGTCGGGTCCGGGCGGCATGCTCAGCTTGGAGCTCGAGGGT
>DASXTY010000545.1:0-5749 GCA_036505155.1 Polyangiaceae bacterium
GTTTGGCGCGAAGCTTGGTGGGCACGCTGAACTTGGCCCAGCTCGAATCGCATCCGGTACGATTTTCTCGCTCAAAACATGCGAGAGCCCTGCAGCGTGCGACTCGAATGGGACGGCAAATGCGAGCCGGGTGAGCCGGCCGGCGCCGGCCTCGAGCTTTTGCGGCCCGGTCGCTCCTCTTCTACCTTGATCCAGGGCGAAAATCTGTTTGCCATGCGCGCCCTGGGGGAAAGCATCGGCCCGTGTTTTGCGCTCATCTACCTGGATCCTCCTTTTTTCACCGGGCGCGTGCACACCGAGCTTCGCGCTCGGGTGCGGCCGGGCGGAAGGTTGGTGCGTCCGCTTGCCCCCGCATTCGATGATCGCTGGGAGGGGCTGGAATCCTACCTCTCCGCGCTGGCGCAGCGAATCCGCGCCGCGCGCGAGCTTTTGGCTGAGAACGGGTGTCTGGTGCTGCACGTCGACCCCAAGACCAGTCACTATGCCAAGGTGCTGTGCGATGAAATTTTCGGGCGCGAATGTTTCGCTAGCGAAATAGTGTGGCGCTACCGACGCTGGCCCTCGAAGACGCGAAACTTCCAGCGCATACACGACGTGCTGTTGCGCTACGTCCGAGACGCACGGACCCCGCCCCGCTTTCGTCAGCTGTACGAACCGCTGGCCGCTTCCACCCTCGCAACCTGGGGCGACCGAAAGCAGCGCGCCGTGGTCCGGGGCGGGCGTCGCCTCCGCTCCAGCGTCACCGTGGAGCCCACTCCCGGCGCTCCGCTGGGTGACGTGTGGGAGATCGGCATCGTCGCGCCGGTGGCGCGCGAGCGCACTGGATATCCGACGCAGAAACCGGAAGCGTTGCTCGAGCGACTGGTGCAGAGTTGCACCGAGCCGGGCGACTGGGTGCTCGACCCTTACATGGGGAGCGGAACCACGCTTGCAGTGTGTGCGCGCCTCGGGCGCGGCGCAGTGGGGATTGACTCGAGCGAGCGCGCGCTGACCATCAGTCGGAAGCGCCTGCGCGCCGACGGGGTACGTCCGCGCGAGGAGCGGGTTCTACTGCGCGCTCGAGCCTCGAAGGGCGATCGACGGGTGGCTTGAAGGTCGATACGCCGACTATCGCACATACCTCAAGAGCTCGTGGTTCACCTCTCGCACGTACCGTTTGCGCAAACTTTCGAGGAGCGACCGGCGCCGCTCGACGAATCTACGCTCGGCGAGCAAACCGCGAATGGTTCCTTCTGCCTGCTCCAGGGTGCGATGCACGGCGGGTAAGCTTCCCCGGCGCCACACCACCGCGAACCGGCCTTGCTCGAGCACGGGCTCCGCCACCAATGCGCCGTCTGCCACCGCTTCCACCGCAGAGAAAAGAGCCGGATCGACCCGCACACCGGGCTGGTCGGTGGTTCCGTCCGGCCGAACGAATCCGAGGTCGCCGTCTCGAAAGCGGGTCGCCTGGTCCAGTGAATAGTCTTTGGCGAGCGCGCGCCAGCGTTCCGGGCCGTCGGTCCGCCGCGCCTGGTCGATCATGCGAACCGCCAGATCTCGGTTTTCCACCAATATTCGCCAGATTCGGATGCGTCGAGGCATCTCGAATTGAGACAGATTGGCACGGTAGTATTCGAGGACCTGCTGGCCGTCCGACGGTTCGGGCGCTGCGGTTCGCAGGAGCTCCTGCTCCAGCGCCGCCGCCCGCATGGACCGCTCTCGCTCGACGAAAGCCGGGGCTTCCGTGAGGCGCAGGCGGCGAGCCTCTTCGGAATACAAAAGCTCGCCCACCAGCACGCGAAGAACGAAGCTTTTTCTTATCTGGTCCGGGTCAGAACCCAGACCCAGGAGCTGAAAATCGGGCAAGGCGCTCAGGCGGCGCTCCACGTCGGAAACCCGAATCGCGACTTCGCCGATGCGCAGCACCGCGAGCTCCTCACCGCCGCTCTTGGCCTGCGCGGGGACGATGGCGAGGGCCGCGGTCAGCGCCGCGTCCTTAATGCGGTAGCGGAAAGCCAAGCTGCTTGAGCACGCTTCTCAGGGTGCGCTCTTCGTCTCGCGCCCGCTCGAGGTAAACCAGAAGCCGCTGGGTTTCCCGATTCTCCGAGGCGTCGGCAGCGCGCTCGTAGTTGGTCAGCACCAGCAAGAGGTGCGGATGCGCCTGCACCACCTCTTTTGGGACGCTGGTGAGCTCAGCCGCCTTGAGGCGGGCTTGGGTCATCCGATGGACCATCTGCGCGAGCTCCGCGTCGTTCGGGTGCGCTCGCAACAATTCGGCTTCCTGGGCGCCTTCTTGGAGTAAGAGCGCTATTCGGTCGAGATAACTTCCCGCTCGCGCTGGAACGGCAATGAGCACCACGAGCGCAGCCACCGCGGCGCAAATACCCCGGCGGCCAGTGCTTCCCGAGCGACTTGATGTTTTCATTTCGAAGTCTCCCATAGCGACATGTCTTGATCGTAGCCGAGCAGCGGTACCCCTAACCAGCTTCGAGCGCGGCGCGCCATGCGTTGCTTTCGAGCGCGGCCTGCGCCGCCGCCCGTTCCGCGAGTCGCTTGGAACGCCCTTCGCCCTCGCCGACGGAGCGTCCGCTCACGCGCACCAAAACTCTGAACCAGCGATTGTGAGCCGGCCCTTGGTCGAGAACCAGCTCATAGCTGGGCGGCACGCCTCCCATGGCCTGTACCCGCTCCTGAAGCTCACTTTTCGGATCGCGCAGGGCCTCAGCCGCCGACTCGAGGTCGGCACCGACGATTTCCAGGCAAGCCCGGCGAGCAACCTCCATCCCACCATCCAGATACGAAGCGGCAACCAGCGCTTCCACCGCGTCACACAGCACGTTCGTGCTGTCTTCCAGGCGGGCCGCCGCCGCCCCGCGGCCCAATCGCAGCGCCCGGTAGAGCTCCGAGCGCCGCGCCCACCGAGCCAGTGTCTCTGCGTTGACCAGCTGAGCGCGCATGCGAGTGAGCGAGCCTTCGTCAGCTTGCGGAAACCGCTGGCACAGTAACTCGCTCACGCAGAGGCCGAGCACCGCATCGCCCAGAAACTCCAGCCGCTGATTGTCTTCCGGATCGGGGCGTTCATTGGCGTAGCTCGGGTGCGTGAGCGCCGCCAAAAGGCGCGGCGAATCCAGCGAGAGACCGAACGCGGTGGCCACGCGCTCGCGCGCCGTCAAGTCTTCTGGGCTCTGGGGCTTGCTCGCAGCCATGCGAGGACTCGTGAATTATTACCATGACACCGCTAAGCTTGCTCTCCATGAGAAAGCTCCTGGCCTGCCCGTTTTGCCGGCAACTTTTCGAGCGCGGGCTAACCCAATGCCCAGAGTGCGACGTCGCGTTGGTGCCCATGCATCAGCTGCCGCCCTCTTTGGACGCGCGTATCGAGGCGCTCGAACGGGGCGAGGAGTATCACCCCGACCACGATCTTTTGCCGCAAACCTATCTGGGGCGCGGGCGCGGTGCCTTGTTCGCCCTCTCGGTCGCCGGGCTTGCCCTTTTTTTCGCGCCTTGGGTGGTGATGACCAAGCCGGAGGAATTCACCTTTAGCGGGTTCGACCTGGCGCGCTGGAACGTGGGATGGCTCTGGGGCGGCGCGGTCGGCTGGTTCGTGATGATCCCGCTGGTGCTGACTCGAAGAACGCGGCGCAAGATGCGCGGCGCGCGCGTGATCGGCGTAACCCTTTCCTGCTTGACGCTCATCGAAACGGTGGTGCTCCGGTTGTTCCCGCCCGCGGGACACCGATATTTGCCGGTGGAGATCGGTTTCGCCTGGGGCCTCTACGCAAGTGCTCTGGTGAGCGCGATGGGCATCTTTTTCGCCGCGCGGTGGGGAGGCTCGCAAGGCGACCCGGCGACGAAGCTCTTTATCGAGGGATCAAAACATCCCGCCGATCTCGAACACCAGTGACCACTGTTTGGGCATTCCCGCGAGAATCTGTTTGTCCTCGGCGCTACCCGCGCCAACTTGCGCGTCGGCGGGAGCTACCAAATCGGTGATGAACTCACCGCCGAGCATCAAGTACTCGTAGCGATAATTCAGGCCCAAGAGCAAACGCTGGCGCTCCAAGCGTGCGTTATTGAAAACGATGTGATTGTTGAAATCGAGCGGAGAGCCGCCGCGGCACACGGGCTGGCCGTCGTTTACACCGGGCTTGGTCGGGTCTGGGTTGTCGGGCGTGTTGATGCCGGTCATATTGCAATACTCGACCGCGTCCGTCGCCGGAGTGAGGTCGACCAGGCCCGAGTCTCCGAAGATCCAGATGTATTGAAAGCCGACCCAAGGAGTGATGATGGACGAGTCCGCAATGGCGAGAGGTTTGGAAATCTGCGCGTCCAGGCCGGCGACCGTCAGCTGAAACTCCGGCGTTCCGGTGAGCGTGCGGACGCCTCCCCCGACCGCGATGTCGGGGATAAATCCGGGAACTTTTTTGCGAAACCCTTCAAGCAGTGAGAGCCGCACGTCGGCGCCGCCGGAAAAAAAGCGCGTCTTGGGCATGAAGCCCACCACTCCCGTGATCTCGAGGCCAAAACCAAAGCTCTTGCGAAACTTCAGCGAGTAAAGCTGGAGGATCGACGGCACGCTGTCGTTTTCATTGGAAGCTATCTTGGTGGTGGGGTCCACCGCGCCGCGAGTACCCTTCTTCCAATAGTCCGCGTCCTGATCGATATCCGTGTACACGCCTTCGATGGACAAGTGGAAGCCACCGAACCCCGTGGTGCGCGCCGAGTGCATGGCGCTCGGCGCAAACGCGTAGCCCCACTGGCTGATCAATCGCTTGAAGGAGGCATCATCGGCCACACACCAATTTCGCCCCACGGCACTATTGAGCAACTGAGGGGCCGGCGCGGGAGGATCTGGAGTGTAGGTGCCCGGGCCCGGCATACCGCGATCACGACAGAGAGCGCTCGTCGGGTCGACGAATCGCTCGATGGCAGGATCCATCTCATCGGCGGCCGCGATGCGCGCCGCGCACGCTAGAGCTGCGCACACGGAAAGCGCAGCGGCGCGCTTCATGACGGCACCCGAGCGGTCGACCATCGACCTTTACCCAAAGGGGTGAAACCCGGGGTGTTCCGAAAGGCCGCCATACCCATTTTACCGCGTGTCCGAGGCTACTTGGACGCTGGGATCGACGTCAAGGGCTGGTAAAATGCCTGACGTGGTGAAATCCAGCCAAGCGGGTCCGCGCCCCGAGCCCGGCCTTGCCAGCCAGTCAGCGGAGCCGCTGCGGGCCCCGGCGCGTGAGCGGCCCTTCCACATTATTTTGGTTGAGCCGGAAATTCCGCCCAACACCGGCAACGTGGCGCGCTTGTGCGCCGCCACCGCCTGCCCGCTGCATTTGGTTGGCGCGCTCGGCTTTCGCATCGACGAGCATGCGGTGCGGAGGGCCGGGCTCGATTATTGGCACTTGGTGGAGCTTTACCGTCACGCCGACTTCGAACGCGCCGAGCAGGCGGTCCGAGCCGTGGCAGGGCCCGGTTCGCGCTCCTGGCTGTTCAGCGCCAAGGCTCAACGGAGTTATCTCGACGCGCTCTTCGAGCTGGGCGATGCCCTGGTTTTTGGACGCGAAAGCGTGGGCTTGCCCAGCGACTTGCTCGAATCCAGGAGCGCTTTCGTGCTCGGAATTCCGACCCTGGGTCCGGTGCGCTCGCACAACTTGGCAAACTCGGTAGGCATCACTTTGTACGAAGCGCTCCGCCAGACGGGCTGTTTGGATCTCACTACCCCCCCTTTCGCGTGAGGCGAAGGGTCGGGGTGAGGTCATCCCGCTAA
>DASXTY010000546.1:0-4269 GCA_036505155.1 Polyangiaceae bacterium
CGGGTTTTCAACGACCCGAACAGTGCGTGCAACAGCTCCGAGGCTCCGGAGCCCACAAGCCCGGCGAGCCCGAGGATTTCACCGCGGCGGAGGGTGAACGAAATCGAGTCCACTAGGTCTTGGCCGGGGCGTCGGGGATCCTCCACCGAGAGATTTCGAACCGTGAGCACCGGCTCACCGAATTCGAACCTGCGCGTTTCGCGTGAGCGGGTCAACGGCTTTCCCACCATTTTTTCGATGAGCGCGCTCTTCGGTAGCTCGCCAAGAGGAGCGGTCGTCACGCGCATTCCATCGCGCAGCACCGTGATGCGGTCGGCAAGCCGGTAGATCTCCTCCATACGGTGCGAGATGTAGATGATGGATGTGCCTCGCGCTCGCAGTCGGTCGATGCGCTCGAACAGCGCGCTCGCCTCGCGCTGATTCAGGGCGCTGGTGGGCTCATCCATCACCAGGACGCGCGCGTTGCGTCCGAGCGCTCGCGCTATTTCAATGAGCTGCCGGATGCTCAGGGGCAGCGTCTCCACGAATTGCTCGGGGTCTAGGTCCAGATCCACCGAGCTCAAAATGCGACGGGTTGCCTGGCGCCCCGCGCGACCGGGCCAAATGCCGTACGCCGCGCCCGTCTCACCCAATAAAAGGTTATCGGCTACCGTCATCGAGCCCACCAGCGAAAGCTCCTGATGAATGGACGCTACACCGGCGTGCGCCGCGTCTTCGGGGGAGCGGAAACGGTACAGCCGACCGTCCAGGTACAGCTCGCCGGTGTAGTCCGTGTGCACGCCGGAAATGATCTTGATGAGCGTGCTCTTGCCGGCGCCGTTTTCGCCCGTGAGGGCATGCACTTCGCCCTGCGCGAGGTCGAAGCTCACCTCCCGGAGAGCCTGCGTCGACCCGAAAGACTTGCTCACTTCGCGGAGCTCGATAATCGAAGCAGCGCTCACTGGGCTAGAGTCGACCGGATTTGCTTCACTGGCGCAATGCTTCGCTCATCGCTAGGATTTCTTGGCCGCTAGACTACCTCTTGTAATGAAGTCGCAACTAGGAACCGGAAAAGGGAATACGCTTTACACCGTGAAGGGCCTGGGCGTTCTGGTCGGGTTTGCACTACCTCTGGGCGTTGGCTGCGCCCGGACCAACGCGACCGCGGGCGATCGCATGACCCATTGCGATGCCGCCCTCTTTCGCGGAGAGCCGCCGGTCTCCGTCGACGTATTGGGTCCAATCTCGGTGACGTGCGAAGACTCGACTTCCGATGAGGCGTGCCTGCATCTCCTAGAGCTCGAAGCGTGCCGTATTGGAGGCGACGTCGTCTTCGACGCGGTCGAGAAATCGCGGCTCGACTCGGGGAAGCTTCGGTGGGAAGGGCGAGCCGCGCGCGTTCGCCGGTGACCGTCGGGATCGCCGAGCTAGTGTGCGATCCGATGCGCGCGATGGGACAGGACGCCATCGCTTACCAGCCGGTCCACGAGCTCCACGGCAAAGTCCCTGAGTCGCCCTCGGATGTGAGACGAAAAGGGTCCGCTCTTGGTATCCACCCGGGCGCGCCAAACCACTTGTGCCGTTCCCGAAGCCGCATCTGTTACTTCAAGGACGCGCACGTCGTACAGGATCTGAGAAAGAGAACCATAGTTCGAAGTGGTCCCGGTTGGAGTGATGAGACAAATCCCACGAAACCGCGGCGCCAGCCGTTTCAGCACCTCTTGCTCATTGGACTCGGCGCTGCTCAAAAGCAACGCTTCGCCTGAAATCAGTCGCTCGGCGAGCTCACGTTCAAGGTACCGCTTCAATGGGTATGTGTATTCGGGCCCCGTATTGCCCTGGAAGATGACGAAGGCCACCGGTTCCAGCACTCCGTGAAGTGCAGGCTCTCGAGTGGCGTTAATCGTTACCGCGGAAGCGCAGCTGGTGAGGCCCGCGAGCACAATGAGCGAAACCATCACCCTGGACATTGCCTTTGCAGCGTTGACAACACCCGGATGGAATCGCGGCACTAGTTCTCTTCCAGGCTCGGCGGTGCCGTTACCGGGGGCGGCGCCGCAGGCGGTAAGGTAGAAATCACGTCGACCGCTGAGTCATCACGTCGCGCCAGGTGGAGCGCGTTGCTGATGAGCGACGCCAATACGTAATAGGGGGAGGGCTCGCGACTGCTGAGCTCAACCAGCAAAAACCCCAAACTTACTCCTTCGAACGATAGCGGAGCGACCACCACGGCAACCGGGCGATCCCCGGGAGCCACGGCAGTCGGCATGAGTCCACCGGAAGCGAAGGTCTCGGACGAATTATCCACGCACAGCTTACGGGCGGCGTCGAAGGCCAGGAACAATCGGGCGCGCGAGGTGTCCGCCGCTCGCACGAAAGAGGCCACATAAAGGAGCGCAATACCGAGCTTCGGCAGCTCGCCGGCCAACATGCGGGAGAAGTCGCGCGTGGGCCAGTCGGTGAGCGTGGAAACCGCTCCAGCCAAGAGGTCGGCGCGGGCGGCCAATTGCATGCGGCCATGAGCTTCGGCTCGCTCGAGTGTTTCGCTCACTATCGAAGCGGCTTCATGAAACAGCACTTCAGCGCGCTCACGCTGCTCCGATCCCGGGTCTAGCGCCGGAACCGTCTGCCGCCGCAACGCGACCAGCACCTGGTAGAAGACCCGTACCTCCCCTCCCCCGGCGAGCACCCTTCGTACGGTTTGGTCCACTACTTTAAGAAACTCGTTTTCGGATCCGCGCAGATCATTGAGCAGTGCAGTGAACAACCGCCCCTCCCAGCCGGCGCTGGCGGCTCCGAGCGCCCCGCGCGCCGACCGAGCGATATCGGCCAAGATAAGGTCTCGGCGGCCGACCAAGGCAGTCTCGAAATGCCGGCGCTGCCCCGGTGTCGTTGCCTGAACCGGTGTAACGTGGGCTGCTCGAGCAAAACAGCGACACGATCCGCGCACCACCAACTGAGTCGGCAGGGTAGTTCGCTCTGGAACCGCAATTCCGCTGAGAAGATCAGTAGCCAGTTGGATCGCCTGCGCGCCGAGCTCGCGCAGCGGTTGGCGAACCGTCGTCAGCGGTGGGTTGGAGTACCGGCCTTCTTCGATGTCGTCGAAGCCCCCCACGGCAACTTGGTCGGGTACCCGTATGCCCCGGCGCTCGAGCTCCTGCAGGATCTCTACGGCGAACACATCGTTATAGGCGATAATCGCATCCAACGTGCTCAGCCTAATTCCGTGCCGATCCGCCAGTATCCCGACCGCTTCGGTACCGTCGCGGGCGCCGTCGACAATCAGCTTTTCGTCAATTTCGAGTCCCTCCTCATCCAGTACTTCGCAATATATGCGGTAGCGCCCTTCTATCTCGACGTTCCCATGGTGTCCGCGGACGAAAGCAATACGTCGATGTCCGTGTACGCGGATGAGGTGTAGAACCATCTCGCGCATACCCGCCTGGTTGTCGACCAAGAGGCAGGGCGCTCCCTGGATCTCGGCGGTCACACTGACCAAGGGCACCCCCTGAAATTGTTCGCAGAACCGCTCTACCCCCGCTTGCCCCACCTCGTTTCCGAGGCCGGCCGCCGCTACGATCAGCGCATCTGCGTTGTCGGGTCCGGCAAGCGAGAACACCGCGTTGTGCGCGTTTTCACCGGAGGGCGCGAGCGAACCGCCGGTGAAACACAAAAGGTTCACGTTTCGCTTCAAGGCCGCCGCGGCCATGGCAAAAATCAGATCCTTCTGATAGGCACCGACCGCCCAATCGATGAGCAGGCCGATGGTGACGCGGCCGACCGCCAGGGGACTACGTTTCGGTCGCCTCGAGGGTCGGTCGCTCAACCGAGCCTTTCCAGCAGCGTTTCGACGCTCGGCGCGGCCCCGGCTCGAATGCAAACGCTGAATAAATCCTTCGGTGAACCGATGCGGGTTAGCTCGACCGGCGCGCCAGCGTATAGCTCCTTCAGGAACGGTTCGAGCTCGGGCCGAATGGTCTCCAAGAACGAATCCGAATTGGAAGTTTCCAAACGATCGACGATCTTCAACAGAACTTCGCGACCGTCGAAAGCCAACCGGCCCTTTAGGGCTTCCTCACCTTCGAGCAAACGGCAAGCGCTGAGCGCGCGAATGAAAGCGTCCTTGAGTCGCTCTTCGGGGGGAGGAGCATGACGTTTGCGACTGAAAAGCAACCCTCGACGCCCGTCGCTCTCATCCATATAGTAGTCGCAAGCATCGCCCACCAGGACCACGCCCGGCCCGTTGTGAGCGTGGCTGTAGTTTGCCACGTCTACCAGGAGCTCGCCCAG
>DASXTY010000547.1:0-4661 GCA_036505155.1 Polyangiaceae bacterium
ACCAGCGCGGTGCACAACATGCTCTTGGTGCGGTAGCCCACTTTCTCGTCGAAAGATCGATCGAAGCCGTAGAGTGATCCCGCCGGCATGTCGTAAACGTCCTCGATGTTGATGGTGGTGCGCTCAAGAGCGACATAACCCGCCATGCTCCGCGCGCTGATGGGCACCGTGAATTCCCGCGAATCAAAGGACACCGAGTCGTTCTGGCTGAGCTTGAAGTGCAGCTTGCGACGGGAAGGGTCGGGATCGTTGCCCTCCACGACGTAAATACTGCCCGCGTCCGCCCCGGTGACGAATCGGCTCTTTTCCAGAATCAATCCAAGCAGCTTGTCGATTTCTCGTTCAGTGGTGATGGCGCGCGCGATCTCGATGAGCTCGCCGAGCTCGTAGCGGTACCGGCTGAGCCATTTGCCGCGGCTCTCGCTGCGCGCTTTGGCGTCCATGAGCTCAAAGGCCTGATGCAACGCCACCAAGAGCTCTTCTGCGGTCGGCTCTTCGCTGAGCAACCCGCAGAGCCCGTGGTTGAGTGCGACCCCCAAGTCCGGGTCGCGTGGCCGGCCTAAAAGCAAGAGCCTTGCGCTACATGCGACCAGGCTGTCCACCCAAGGCGCTAAGAGCTGCCTTCCGTTGTCCCAAACCGACGCCGGAGTACAGAGGACCATGAAGGAGTCGCGCCGAAAGCACAAGAGCAAGGGGTGCGGTCGGGTCACCGCCAGGTCTTCAAGCCGGCCATCGGAAGTGAGCAGAGCCGCGAGTCGACCGAGGGCCTGCACCCAACCTGCTGCGCGTTCTCCAAGCGCTACGAGGGGCGATTCCGTGGACCCCAAGGGAGCGTCAATCCCGGACAAGTCCGAGGGTATGGTCATCGAAAGCCCTTCTCTAGGGAGCAGCCATCATAGCCTGGCTCTTTTCTCACGGAAAGCCCAGCCAGGTGCAAGCTCCGGCCCGGCAGCTTATGCTAGTCGTGTTGACGAGCCCCGCTATTTTCTTCCAGTGCGACCGAATCGCGCCACACCCGCGCGGCCGTGGTTTTGTGCTTTGCCGCTTTTAGCGCCCGCCCGAAGATGAGCGACTGCAACGCCAACCTGGAGGTGGCGAGCACGCCGGTGCTCTTGGCTCTTTCGGGACCTCAGAGCCAGATTCTGACCGAGGTGGCTCGCCAGAGCGGCACCGAAATCAGCCTTCGCGGCAATACCATCTACCTCAGCGGCGAGGCGGGGGATGTGGAGCTGGCTCATCGTTTCTTGACTGACGCCGCCACGCTGGTCGGGCGGGGCTACGAGATTGGAGCCGAGGATGTGGCGCGGTCCCTGCGCGGACTGCGAACGGACCCTGCGCGTACGCTCACCGAGCTTTTGGAAGAGGTGGTGATCATCACGCCCCGCCATCGCCCCATCGCTCCCAAGAGTCGCGCGCAACGCCGTTACATCGAGGCGATTCGCACCCACGACTTGACCTTCGGCATCGGGCCGGCGGGCACGGGGAAAACGTACCTGGCAATGGCCATGGCGGCCAACGCCCTGATTCAGAAGAAGGTCAAGCGCATCATTTTGACCCGTCCGGCGGTCGAGGCGGGGGAAAGACTCGGATTTCTGCCGGGCGACCTGGCGGAAAAAGTGAATCCCTATTTGCGCCCGCTCTACGACGCGCTCCACGATATGCTCGACTATGAGCGGGTGGAGCAGCTGCGCGAGCGCGGTCAGATAGAGGTCGCGCCATTGGCTTTCATGCGCGGGCGCACGCTGAATGATTCGTTCGTGATTTTGGACGAGGCGCAAAACGCGACCAGCGATCAGATGCGCATGTTCCTCACGCGCCTGGGCTTTGCGTCCAAGGCGGTCGTTACCGGCGACATCACCCAAACCGACCTTCCGCAGGGAGCCCGGAGCGGCTTGCGGGAAGCCCGCGACCTGCTGAGCGGAATCGCAGGCATCGTCTTTTGCGGCTTTACCGAACAGGATGTGGTGCGACACCCGCTGGTCCAAAAGATCATCGTGGCCTACGAGGAGCGCGACCGAGAAATCGAGGCCAAGCAACCCGCCGAGGTCGACCGCATCGCCCGTTCTGCGCACCCACCCGAAGCGGACGACGATGCCAGGGCGAGGCACCGGCCGATTGGGCCTGGGCGGTGACCCCCATGATGCGAGTTTCAGAACCTTGCAGCAGCTTTTTTGCCCCACCCCGGCTCGGGCCGCTACTGGCCCAAGCGATGGCGTGGAGCCGCTGGATTGGAGTGGGCATCGCTGTCGGGGTCGTGTGCGCGCTGGTTCCCGTCGTGAGCGGCAGCATCACCCTGGAGCATCCACTGGGCCCATTGAGCAAGCTCCAGGCGCGGGAGCGACGCCCCGCTTTCGAGCCGTCGTTTGCCGGGCTTGACCCGCTGCGGATGACCCTGCGGCCGGAACGGGTAACCGCTCCGCTGGACAAGGGCTTGACCGCGGAGCTCACCCTCGACGCCACCGTTCAGCGCATCACGCTGGCGGTCATGAAAAGCTACCGCGTACCGCAAGCTGGTGTGGTTCTGATGGACGTCGCCTCTGGGAACCTCCTCGCTTACGCGAGCTTTGTGAATGAGGGCAGCCCCGCAGACCTCAACGTGGTCGCCGAAGCTCCCGCAGCCAGCGTTTTCAAGATCGTCACGGGCGCCGCACTGGTGGAAAAGGCGGGGCTTAACCCAGAAACCGAGCAGTGTTACCACGGCGGTCGCAGCCGAATCCTCGCTGATGAGCTCCGTGACGACGCCGCGCGCGATAAATGGTGCGGCACCTTGGGAATGGCGATGGCGCGCAGCATCAACGTCATTTTCGGCCGCCTGGCGCAAAAGCACCTGACCCCCGAAGACTTAGTACAAATGGCCGGTGCGTTTGGCTTCGGATCTTCGGTGCCGTTCGAGTTGAAAAACGAAGCGACCCAAGTGGAAATCCCTGCCGACCCACTCGAGTTTGCCAGGGCCTCGGCCGGTTTTTGGCACAGCACGCTTTCGCCGATACAAGGGGCGGTGTTGGCGCAAACCGTCGCCAACGGCGGGGTCGCACTGAAGCCTCGCCTGGTCCGAGCCATATACGACGGCAAGGACAAGGTCTGGGAGCAGCCCGCCAAGCCTTGCGTGCTCCGACGGAGCGTCAAGCCGGAAACGGCCGCCCAACTCAGCAAAATGATGTCTCAAACCGTCGCCAATGGGTCCGGATTCAAAGGGTTCCACGACGCGCAAGGCCGGAGCTTTTTGCCCGGAATCGAAGTGGCCGGAAAGACGGGCACGCTCACCAGGCCAAAAGACAACCGCGAGTATTCTTGGTTTGTGGGTTTTGCACCCATAGAAAAGCCCGCCGTCGCCATCGCCGCGCTTGTAGTGAATAATCCCACCTGGAGGATCAAGGGCCCACACCTGGCCCGCGACGTCCTTCGGGCATATTTCGCCGAGCATGGCGCTCGGGGCGTGACGAACCCGCTCTAAAACGGGGCTTCGGGGTGGCCGGTGGAGGCCCCGGCGAGGCGAGACAGAAAAGAGGGGTGGACGCGCCGTTGGGGGCTGGTAAAGTAGTCTGGTGCAGGTAGTGCTCCGCAAACTCGGCCGGGGCTCTCGGGCTGTAAACGGTCGGCTGGTTCGAGCGCCGCGCAAAGGCTCAGTGATTGTGATCGAGTTTTCCGACGGAATGCACGAATACGTGACCACTCCTGTAAAACGTGTGCTCCGGCTCGCGTCGCGAGATGTGTTCTACATCGAGACGGTGAACAGCCGGTACCGGCTCGAAGTGCGCGACCGCGAGCGCGCCCTGGAAGACGCCTCTAGCGGCTGAGCCGCTCTCGGCGCAGTCCCAAGATGGAGCAAGCTTGGCGAAGCCCTAGAAGCGCGCTATGCGGGGCGCCACGGCGAGTCTGTAGCTCGGCCGGACACCTCTAGGACCGGAGTTTACGCCAGAATGGGCAAGTTCGATCGTCGCAGAACCTTAAACGTGCAGCGCCGCAAGCGACAGAGGAAGAAAAAGGAACGCGAGAAGCGACGACGTGAGCAGCAAGCGGCTCGCACAGCTGGGACTTGAGCGCGTTTCAGGGGAGCGCAAGGGGCGCAAGGGAGTCGCCGCCGTCGCCGAGCGCAGTGGTCGGCGTGCCAAATACCCCGACATCACCTTCCACTCGCCGTTCGCGCACCAGCACCCAGCCCCCGCCACCGTCCTTCCAAGTCTGAGCAATGCGCGTGGTGCGAAGCGTGGTTTCGTCCGAACGGACCCACGACACATCCACCAGAACCAAGGCCTGGGTTGGCTCCTCCATACTGAGTCCTGTGAGCTCCACGTCGACCACCCGCAGCGCCCTGCCCCACAGAGCGTGACGGCTTACAAACTCGGAGCGCAAATCGCGTTCTACCCGTTCCACCGCCACATCCATTCGACCAAAGCGCAAAGCGAGATTCAGCTCACGCGCTGCGTCGGAAACGCGCTCCGCGGTGGACGGAATTATCGAGCACCCGAAGCAAAGCAGCAGGAGGCACAACGAACAAGTCGGTCGGCTTCGGCGGCGCGGGGTCAAGACAGCCTCGCGTAACTCTTGTTGCGTGATTCGGAAAAGAAATCGGCACTTGTTTGGCCGACGTGCACTAGAGCCCTTGACGAGAGGGATGCTCTTGTAGTCGACGTGCAGAGACGGCACGACGCCCTCGGTGA
>DASXTY010000548.1:0-5058 GCA_036505155.1 Polyangiaceae bacterium
CGTCCAAGGTGCTGTTGATGTTGACGCCGCTCATTCCCAAACTGATGAGCTTCATTAACACTTCGGTGGCTTTGACTCCGATTTTGCCCGCCAACCCCGGAAGCCCGATGGATTCCTGGATGCGCACCACCTTCTTGTGAGCAGAACGCTCCTGGGTGACCGGCTGACCCCCGCCTTTCTGGCGCGCGAGAGTGCCAATCCCACGGTGGCGCATGGCGCGAGTGCCGATGCGACTCGAAACCGCGCCGGTACCGCGTCGGGCGGCGGCCGCTGCGCCGGCCTTTGCGTCGTACTGCACCCGCCGCGGAGTGGGCGCGCCACGCGCCGCTTGCGGCATCGGCACACCAGGCCGACCCTCCCAGACGTCGATTCCTGTCTTGGGGGGGCTCGATGGGCGAACCGGCTGTTCGGACCCGCGCTCAACCGGCTGCGGAGTGGGGGAAGGCGCCTCGGGCGGTGGCTCGGCCGCCTTGGTCTCCACCATTCGGACGGGCTCGGTCACCGAAACCGGTGCAGCAGGTATCTCGGGAATCGTCTCGGACGTGCCGGAAAGCACCGGGGCGATCGGCTCCGGCGCATGCGGTGCAACCGCCCGGTCCGGTTTTTCGCGAGGGGGGACCGGCGCGGAAGCAGGCTCCGATGCCACCGGCTCTGCAGGCGCGGCGATCCTTTTCCTCGGAGGCGCCGCCTCGGGGCTCGGGCGCTTGGACGGCGCGGGCTCGGGCTCCGCGTGAACCACCGCACGGCGTTTCACAACTGTCGGACGGATGTGCTCCTCGACACCCTTTTGCGCCTTCTGCTTCTCCAGGTGTCGCTTTACGCGCTCTACGGCTTCGGGCCCGATGGCGCTCATGTGGTTGCGGACGTCGGACACTCCCACCGATTGAAACAGTAGAACCAGCGCCTTGTTGTCGATGCCTAGGTCGCGGGCCACTTCGTAAACGCGCACTTTGGTCATCCGCCCTCCTGCCGATGGTTGGCATCTGAGTCCGGCTGGGGCATGCTGCGGATCACCAGGCTCCGCGCCACTTCTGCCGCCAAGCGGTCGTCCAAGATTGCGACGATGCCGACTTCAGCCCGGGAAGTCAGCGAGCCAAGATCGGCCTTCGATCCCCACGCCATCACTTTTCCCGCTTTGATTGCGGCTTCCACCCACGGCGTGCGGATGCTGGCCCTTGCGTCGGATGCGACCACCAGCAGCCGCGCTTTGCCGGAGTCGAGAGCGTGACGGGTGGGCGTGCTGCCCACGGAAAGCTTGCGGGCGCGCCAAGCAGCGGAAATGAGCCCCGGTAGGCGTCGGTCCGCGCCGGCTCGGAGCGCGCTCACCAGCTCGGCAGCGCTAACGCGCACCGATTTGCGAAAACCGCGGGAAAGACCGGGAGACGCCTTCGAGACACAGTCGAAGCGCGGATGTACCCAGGCGCCCCGTCCAAATGCGCTGGCGCGAAGGTCGGCATGGACGCGTCCATCTGAATCCAGCACCAGCCTGACCAGCTCCGACGAGGGAACGGCTCTGCGGCACCCGACGCAGGTTCGCATTGGGCGACCGACCGCCGTGCCGCGGGACTTGCGTGTCTGCATTCCGGTCATGGTTTCCCAACCGAGCCCGCCGCGATGTCCTTGGCCTCGTGCTCCAGGAAATAGGCGGCGCCCTGCTGAACTTGTCGGGCCTTTTTGATCCCAAGACCGGTGCGAATCGCAAGCCGATCCGGGTCTTCGCGCGCCAGCTCTTGGACCGTCCGGTAGCCTGCCTCTTCCAGGAGCTGCAGAGTTCGGAGCCCCACTCCGCGCAAAAATCGCAATTTGTCGCGCTCGGTAAGCGGCTCGGTTTGCGACAGCGCCCGTTGAATCCGCTCGTGGCGCAACCGTTCCATGCTCGATTCCGCGCTCGCCTTGAGCTGCTGTGCCCCTTCGTTCGAAGCCACGCCGGGAACGGTGACCAGCTCTTCCACCGACGCTTCGGCGATCTCCTCGAGCGCCCGGAATCCCAGCCGGTACATGCTCTTGGCAAGCTCCTCGTCCACGCCCTCTATTTCGCGCAAGGCGCTGAGCGCCTCATCCTCCATCTGCTTGAACTTGCTTTCGCTGATGATGTCGAGCTTCCAGCCGGTGAGCTGGGACGCCAGCCGGACGTTTTGCCCCTTTCGCCCGATGGCGAGCGAAAGCTTTTCATCTGGCACCACGAGCTCCATTCGGTGATCGGCCTCGTCGACGATCACTTTGTTCACCTCCGCCGGCTGAATGGCGTTGATGATGTATCGGGCCGGATCTCGATCGAAGGGCACGATATCGATTTTTTCGCCTCGGAGCTCTTGGACGACGGCCTGCACCCGCGACCCTTTGATGCCCACACAAGCGCCGACCGGATCCACATCCGCGTCGCGGGTGGTGACCGCGATCTTGCTCCTGGCGCCGGGCTCGCGCGCCACGCTCACAATCTTGACGATGCCCTCGTAGATTTCGGGAACCTCGGATTCGAACAACTTTTCGACCAGCTGCTGGGCGCTGCGGCTGAGCACAATCATGGGGCCCCGGGCATCCCGGTCTATGGCCTTCACGAATGCGACGATACGGTCACCTGGACGATAGGTCTCGCGCGGGGTCTGCTCGCGCGCGGGCAAGATGCCCTCGGTGCGTCCGAGATCCACCACGATGTTGTGGCCCTTTTCGAAGCGCCGAATGATGCCGCGGATGAGCTGCCCCTGGCGGTCTTTGTACTCGTTGTAGATAATGTCCCGTTCGGCGTCGCGCACCCGCTGCAAGAGCACTTGTTTTGCCGTCTGGGCGGCGATACGGCCAAAGCTGCTCCGGGCCTGCTTCATGTCCAGCACGGCGCCGAACTCCTTGTCTTGCTGACGGGCCCGCTCGGCGTCGCGCGGATGCCAGAACACCTGGAAGCCCAGCTCCTCGCCAACTTCCGCTTCCAGACCGTGCTTTCGAGCCACCTCGAGCGCGATCTGGCGCTCCGGCTGCTCCACGCGCTCCACCACGGTCATGTATTGGAACAGATCGATAGCCCCGGTTTCCAGGTTGAAGCGAGCTTCCAACTCTCGCAGCGGCCCGAACGCCGCCTGAGCAGCTTTCAGAATGGCCGCCTCCATGGTCTCGATGAGCACCTTCTTTTCGATGCCTTTTTCCTGGGCGACCTGATCGACGATGTTTCCCAGCTCCAAACCATAACTCTGTGCTTGCAATGCCATCTTCACCTGCCTCGCTTTGACTTATGAGCTTTGCGGCCTCGCCCGTGTGCGTGCCGGGGCGCCATTGCACCATCGGCTCGGCCCGTGCTCTTCCAATCGAACGTGAGCCGCGCGTGCTCGATACTGGCAACTTCAACGCTCAGCACACCGCGCTCGGTTTCGAGCAAGACCTGACCCGATTCACTGAGCCCGTGCAGAGTGCCGCGGAGGACCATCTCGTCGTCGAGCGGTAGAACCAGCTTCAATCTCGCGCTCTGGCCGGCAAAGCGCTGGTAGTCATCGCTGGTGTACAGCGCCCGCTCGAGGCCCGGAGAGCCCACTTCTAGCCGGTAGCTTTTCGGTATCAGGTTGGCCACATCCAGCGCTGCTGAGAGATCGCGTGAAATCTCGGAACAGAGGTCCAAAGTCATCCCTTCGCCCGGCTGCCGACTATTCGGCCGTTCCACCGTGAGCTCCAGCACCCATTGACCTCGGTCCGTCCGCCACACGAGCTCCACGCCTTGCACGTTGTGTGCGACCAGGATCGGCTCCACCACCGCAAGCAGCCGGTCTCGGTCCAGTCCGTGGAGCTTTTCGTGCGCGATGGCGTTCATGTGACGATGGGAAAAATGAGGGTCAGAGAAAGACCGACGGCTATTTGAAAGATGGCGGGTTAGCGAAAACAAAGGGACTTTTGGATGAAGCAAAAACGGGCCCGGCGTCCGGGAAAAAAAAAACGGACCCTCGAAAGAGCGGCCCGTTCGGATCCACCCGTATTGTCGGCGCGAAACATACAGGACGGCGGCCCGCTAGGCAAGCGTCGAGGCTGGGGGGCGGGGCGCGGCACGTTGGGGCTCCCCCGAGGGGCGGGGGCGACGGGTTCGCTCAGGACTTCGCGTCGCGGCGACAGCCGGTGCCGGCATTTTCAGTGTCTTCGGAGCCAGACCCGCCCGGAGGCGCAGCTGCGTTCTCGGCCACCCAGACAGTTACCGGGCGCGCGCCGGCGCTACGGAACGCACGCGCTATTACTGCAGTTCGGCCGAAGCGGGTCGAGGGTGCATTGACGGTCGTTGACGCACTCCACGCAGCGGTCCTGATGGCAATGGGGTAGTGCGATGTCGCACTCCAGGGTCTATGCTCGCGCAATCATGCCCATCGGCTACGAGATCGGCTCGGTACATCGGGGGTTTCGGGTTAAGCGGACGGCTGAGGTGGAGCTCATGCGCTCGCTCGCGGTGGAGCTCGAGCACGAAGCCAGTGGCGCACGCGTTTTACACGTCAAAAACGACGACAGCGAGAACTTGTTCTCGATCACCTTCCCGACCGTGCCGCCCGACGACACCGGGGTGCCGCACATCCTGGAGCATTCGGTATTGGCGGGCAGCCGGCGCTACCCGCACAAGGACTCGTTCATGGAGCTCTATCGCTCCAGCGCCGCAACCTTCATCAACGCCATGACGGCGGGGGACCACACGCTCTACCCCGTGTCCAGCACGGTACCGCGCGATCTGTTCATTTTGGCGGACGTGTATTTCGACGCCGTGTTCCACCCGCTCTTGAGCGAGCACACCTTCCGCCGGGAGGGACATCGGCTGGAGCTAGTGACCAAGGGCGACGGCAAGCGCGAGCTCAGCATCAAGGGCATCGTGTACAGCGAGATGCGAGGCGCGTACTCCGACGCTGAAAGCTTGCTACATCGGGAGCGCGACCGCGCCTTATTTCCCGACACGCTCTACGGCCGCGATTCGGGTGGGGATCCGGCGGTCATTCCCGAGCTCGACTACCAGAGTTTCCGCGCGTTTTACCAGCGCTACTACCATCCTTCCAACGCGCTCTTCGTCCTGTATGGCAACATCCCGACCGAGGACTACCTCGAGTT
>DASXTY010000549.1:0-5045 GCA_036505155.1 Polyangiaceae bacterium
GCTTCAAAATCAGGCGGATGCGTCTTCCCCGCACCCCGCGGACACTCAAGCGGCGGCTTTCCAGCTTCCTAAAATGCCATTGGTCGTGCACGAAGCGCGCGACCGGCTTCTGGCTCGCTCGACGGTGGCGTATTCGACCGAGGTCGCCAAGAATGAGCGCAACTGGCTGCTCACAGCGGACATGCGCTGGCTGCCCCAAGACCGCGTGCGCGCGTATCCGAAAATTCTGTTCAAAGGAGTGGAGCTCGGAAAAGAAGCGGAGCTTCCCATCGCGTTGTTTCGGACCCGCGATCGGCCCAAATATGTGCGACGCGAACGCGGCGAATTCGTCGAAGCCCCCAAGCCCTGGCCGCGCTTATCCTGGGTTGCGCTGAGCGGCGAATCGGTCGAAGCTCAAGGACGCGTTTTTTTGAAGTCCAAGAGCGGCGACGAATACCTTGCCAAGCAGGACGCGGTCATGCCGGTGCCGCGCGCGTTCACTCCTTGGGGCGCTCGGGTGGGCGAGCAGGATAAAACCGGAAAGGCTCCCCCCGGGCGAGCCACGTGGATAGAAGCGAGCGTGCGCGGCGGGTGGCTCATTGCATTCGAAGGGACCAAACCGGTCTACGCTACCCTCATCTCCGCAGGTCTGGGCGGCACCCCCACCTCCGGGAAGAGCGCCCTGGAAACGGCTTCCACACCAACCGGGAGATTTTTGATTTCAGGAAAATTCGCCACCGCCACCATGGCGGCCCCCAACGAGTTCATCCACACCGAGGTCCCGTGGACCCAGAACTTCAGCGGCCCGCATGCGCTGCACGCCGCGTATTGGCACAACGACTGGGGCGACCTCAAGAGCGGCGGGTGCGTCAACGTCTCCCCAATTGACGGCCGCTGGCTGTTCCAATTCACCGAGCCCGAGCTTCCGCAGGGCTGGCACGGTGTGCGCTGGCTTCCCAAGCTAGGGCCGGCGACGACATTTATCGTGCACGAGTAGTGAAGTCAGCGCGAAAATCGGCGCACCGTCTCGATGGTGTCGGCTTGTTGCGCGTTCTTGTCCGGCCGATAACGCCGCACTCGGGCAAATCGCAATGCGATGCCGCCGGGGTAGTGTGGACTCGATTGCAATCCGTCAAAAGCCACTTCCACCACCAGCTCCGGCTTGACGTGCACGGTGTACGCGTCGCGGCCGATTTCCAGTGCCAGAAGGCGCTGGGTTTGCCACGACAACATTTCGTCGGTCAGGCCTTTGAACGTCTTTCCCAGCATGACGAAGCTGTTTGTCGCTGGATCGCGCGCGCCCAAATGGAGGTTACTGAGCCAGCCTTTGCGGCGGCCGCTCCCCCACTCGGCGGCGAGCACTACCAGCTCCAGCGTATGGGCCCTTTTGATCTTCAGCCAGCTGGCCCCGCGACGCCCTGCCTCGTAGCTCGCGTCCAGCGATTTCGCGACCAGACCTTCATGGCCGACTTCCAGCGCGCTTCGGAAGAATCGGTCGGCAGCTGCTGCATCTCGAGCTGTCGAATAAGGAACCGTATTCACCTCGGGAATCACGCTCCGCAGCGCTGCGAGGCGGTGTTCGGTCGACCGATCGATCAAGTCTTCTCCGTCAAGGTGCAAGCAATCGAAAAAGAAGGCGTGTAGCGGGATCTGGCGTCGGATGTCCTGGTCCGCCAGCCTCCGACCGAACCGGCGCATAGTGATTTGAAACGGTTCCGGCGCGCCGCCCGGCTTGAGCGCAATCGCCTCACCGTCCAAAAGCACCTTGGACGCGGGAAGCGCCTTCACCAGCTCCACGATCTCCGGCACTCGCACCGTCACGTCATTCAGATTGCGCGTGAACACGGCTACGTCGCCACCGGAGCGGTGTACCTGAATGCGCGCGCCGTCGAATTTGAACTCGAAGGCCGCGCGGCCGAGCTTCGCCAGCGCCTCCTCCACGTTTTCGGCAGTCTGCGCCAGCATCGGCTCGACCGGGCGAAACAACTCCAGGTGAAATTGCCCGAGCACCGATGGACCGCCACTCGCCAATGCGCGCGCCACCGCGCCCAAGTTGCCGCTGAGCATTACCGCACGTCGAACCTCCCCCGCGCCCACTCCAGCCCCGCGCGCCACCGCGTCCGACATCATTCCCTCGAGCGCGCCTTGACGGAGCTCTCCCAGCAGTAACCTCCTCAAGAAATCCTGCTCCTTGGGAGTGGCGCGCAGCATGAGCGCGTCCATGGTTCTCGAGCGTTCTCTTGCCGAGCCTTTTCCAGAAAGTGATGCAACCTGGGCAAACACCTGGTCCACGTCCTGCAGCGTTAGCGATGGCTCGGAAGCGGCCGCATCTCGTCCGAGCTCCGAAACCTGCGCATAGCCCACACCGATGCGCCCTTGCGGGAGCTCACCGCACAGGTAGAAAACCCCGATTTCGGTCTCGGCCGCGTCCATTCGCCGAATGCAATCCGCGAGCTCGCGGAGTTTTTCGAGCCGTGCTCGAGCGGCTCCAACGCTTTCCGAGGTTTGCACCAGCTCTAGGAGCAGCATGTCGGTCGCCAGCTTGCCACCGCGTCGCGAGCGCGGCGGCTGCTCAGCTTACGATTTTTCGACGAACCTGCGGAGCTCCGTGAGCTCGCGTTCGAAGCCGCCGGACAATATCGGGAACCGGCACCAGGTCTTCGGGTCGAGGTTTGCGTCGTCCACGTGGAATGACGGCGCGTACCGCTCTCGCTTCCACTGATTGCGGCTCCACAGGCGGAAAAAACGCTCGAGCCAAATGAAGAGGTCGCGGGGCGCATAATTCGGGAATTGAGCGCGCATCAGTTGATACACCTCCAAGGGCGAGCGCCGATCCCGGATGCTCGCCCGCTCGATGGCATCCAGGAGCTCGTAAGGCATGAGATCTTGTTCGTCCGTCTGGCGCGCTGCGAGCGGTCGGAGCTCTGCGGTGGGCGCTTGCCGGTTTACACTTGCGAGCCCGGGAATTGGACCGAAATCCTCGGGCCCTTCGGACTCCAACCACCGCAACCAAGCGCGCAAAAACGCTTTGTCGATGCCGGCGATGGGGCTCAAACCGCCGGCGGTATCGCCGTCCATGGTCGCGTAGCCCACGGCGGCTTCGGAGCGATTGCTGGTGGAAAGCAGCAGTGCACCCTGCACGTTCGCGAGCATCCAGACGCTCGGAGCGCGCGCGCGCGCTTGGATGTTTTGCAGCGCCAGGTCGTCGCCATTCCAGCTCAACCCGCGCCCGAGCGCCGCCTCCACCATTTCCGTATACCGGCTGACGACCGGGGCCACGTCGAGCTCGAAATGCCGGGCCGAGATGGCCTCCGCCACTTCGCGCGCGGCTTGCCGAGTGGTGTCCGAGCTGTTGGCGGTTGACTGATACACCGTGGTGAGCAGCTGGCGTACCAGTTGGTCAGGGGTTTTGGCCTGCCCGAGCTCCGGGATATGGCCGAGCTTAGCCCTGAACCCGTCCAGCCCGAGCTCCGAGCACCCCATTCGAACCGCAATCGAGCACAGGCAGGCCACTGCCGCCGAATCCGCCCCGCCGCTCAGCGAAACCACGAACCCGCGCGATCGGCTCTTTCGCAAGTAATCGAACAGCCCGAGCGCGATGGCGCGGGCAAACTCCTCCTCCTTCAGCCGCTCACTCGACTCCCACGCGTCGTGCCCGTCTTCCCGGACCTCCGGTTTGGTTTCAGAAAATACGTGTTCGCACACCACGCATTCTTCTGGTTCTGGAGTAACGTGCGGCTCAAAGCTGGAGAGTCGGGCGTGTTGGCTTCGCGTGAGGTCCACATCGATGACGGAGGTGATCAGGGCGTGGTCGCCAAAACCAAAGCGACGTCCCCGCGCCACCAACTTTCCGCCGGTGGCGATCAGCGCGTCGCCATCGTAAATGGCCCGGCCCGCCTCGTTGCCCAAAAGATTCGCATACACGTAGCTCACGCCGAAGGCTCGCGAGCCTTCGAGAACCAGCCGGCGGCGCACATCGTATTTTCCAAAAGCAAAATGGCTCGCGCTCGGGTTCAGAATGATATCCACCGCGTCCAGCGCCAGCTCCGCTCCCGGGCGTTGCGCAATCCACGCGTCTTCACAGATTTCGAAACCGATCCGAACGCCGTCGCACTCGAAAAACAGGTCACCGATGGGATAATCCATGCCTCCCACTCGCAACCGCGAGCGCCGCCCGCGCGGCCAAGGCTTGAACCAGCGGGGCTCGTAATGAATGCCGTCGCCGGCCAGGGCTCTTTTGGCGACGAAGCCCGCGATTTTTCGGTCGACCATCAGACAGCAAGCATTGAAGGTGGCCTTGTTGTGAAAAACCGGAAGCCCGAGGCCCACTACCAGCTCACGCGTCTCGGGCAGGATCTCGGCTAGCACCTGCTGTGCCAAGCTCAGGACCCCGGGTGAAAGAAAGGCGTCCTCGCACCCGTAACCTGTGATGCAGAGCTCGGGCAAACACAGGATTTTCACCCCGAGCTCGCGAGCCTCCCCAATCGCGCGGAGGATGTTGCACTTGTTGTGTTCCCAATCGAGCGGGGTCTGATTGAGGGTTGCCGCTGCAACCTTTATGAGTTTCATGGGTGGTTCCGCCGCAGCATGTGCTGCGTCCGCTGATACAGCGATAACTCTACCCCGGCCTGGTAGGGGGCGGGATTTCCCAGGCGCCGGACCGCGGAAGGCAGGCTTGCGAGCTGGTCCTGGACCCGCGCTCGCACCCGGTCCAAGGAGACGGGCCCGAGCACCCGCTTTCCCCGAAGAAAAGTGGCGGTCAATAAGTCCTCCTCACTCATCCCTTCGGGCACCTGCAGGCGGCGTTCGGGCTGTTCGGGATCGACGATGGTGCAGCCATGCCCGGCCCCGCTCAGCTCATCGCAGATGGCATCGGCGAAAAATCCGCGCTGGTCCCGGAACCGCCGCACTTGGAGCAGGCCGGGGAGGGACGATTTCGCGGGCTCGTCGGAAATTTTGACCCGACCCGCCCACCGCCCGTCTTGCTCCCGGACCGCATTGAGCTTGTAGACTCCGTCCAGCGCCGGTTCATCGTATCCGGTGGCGAGCTTGGTTCCCACCCCCCA
>DASXTY010000550.1:0-5614 GCA_036505155.1 Polyangiaceae bacterium
CTCGGCCACACACCGCTCGAAACATGCCCTTGCCTCGTTGAATTTCCCCATATCCAACTTGGCTCTCCCCTGCAGCCGCATCAGGCCCGCGATGAGGATCGGGTCGACCGAGCCGCCGTGGGCCGCCATGGTGCTCAGGACTTCGCTCACCAGTGCATCGCCCTGCACAGGCGTCTCAAACGCTTCCATCGTCAGGTCCAGGACATCCACGCTCCTCGATAGTTGGCGGACTCCAAGGAGCCTCCGCAAAGGCGCCCGACCCTACCAGCCAATCGGTCGCCGGTCTACGCGGTCGAAGAGGCCGTGATTTTCTTCAAACCAGCCGCCAAAAGCGGTACTTTTCCCTATTGGTAGCCATGGCTCGCGCTCGTTCGAAGACCCGAACCCCGGCCATGGCCCGTCAAAAGAGGCGGCAGCAAATCCTCAACGCGTCGCGCAATGTATTTGCGAAGCGAGGTTATCACCAGGCCACGATCGACGACATCGTCGCGGAAGCGGGCGTCGCGCGCGGCACCTATTATCTGTACTTCGAAGACAAGCGGGCCGTGTTCGCCGACCTCATCGATCGATTCGCTGCGCGGATCACTATGGCCATTGTGCGTATTGCTACCGGTGATCCATCACGCTCTGTCGAGGAACAGGTGCGGAGCAATATCCGCGCCATCTTGGGCGTGTGCCTGGGCGAGCGCGCCATGACCAAGATACTGTTTACCGACGCCAGCGGCGTCGACCCCGACTTCGATCGGAAGCTCGCAACCTTCTACGATTCGGTGGTGCAGCTTTTGATCGAAAGCCTGCGCGATGGTCAGGCGCTCGGCATCGTCGGAGATGGCGAGCCGCGGGTATTCGCCTACCTCACTATCGGGGCGCTGAAGGAGCTCTTGTATCAGGCGGTGACCCCGGGGCTGGCCGAAGAAAGCGCCGATGCGCTCACCCAACAGATGTACGCGTTCCTTAGCCAGGGCTACCTGCGCGTCTCGAGCCCCCTCGAGAAGAAACGCAAGAAGTTGGCGAAACGCTGACGTGACAGCATGCGGCCGGGGCGCCGTTTTCAACCGGAGGAAGATGCACCCCTTCTCAGACCGCGGCAAACAGGCGAGCATAGACCGCCATGTCAGTCGCGTCGCTCGGCGGACGATATCGTCCGATTGATAGCATCCAGGCCGGGGGGCGCTCCATTGCCTGGTTGTTCGTCGATGATCTGACGGGAGCAAAAGCGGTAGGGGCGCCGGTTGGACCCGTACGATTTGGCACGCTCAAGCCCTTGGCCCAGCTTTCCCACCCATCACTAGCGGGGATCATCGAAATCTTCCGGACGGTGGACTGGCAAGCGCTACCGGCCGACATTCCCACCGATCGGGCACAGGCCGTTGTTCTCGCCGAATACGTTACCGGCGAGTCGTTGCACGAGCGTGTGAAGCTGCGGCCGATGACGGTTCGTGCCGCAGTTGGTTGCGTACTCGCGGTGAGCAAGGCAGTCCAAGCGATTCACGAGCGGGGGGGCGCTCACGGAGCGATTTCTCCGCGCGCAATTGTGGTCGCTCCCCATGAGGCCCGACCCGGACCGGTTCTCACGCAACTGGCGTCCGCTCCGAGCGGCTTGTATTCCGCTCGCGAAAGGCTGCAGCGAAGGGGTCCCAGTCCGCAAGACGACTCGTGGGCGCTGCACGCCGTCTTGTACACCGCGATGACCGCCAACTCCCCGTATTCGGGAGGCAGCCGGGACGAAATCGTCCGAAATATGCTGGGGGGCGAACCCAAGCCGCTCGCCAGCTTCGCCATCGATGAGCCCGAGCTGCAACAAGCCCTTAACCGGGGGCTGGTCAATAATCCACGCTGGCGCGCCAGCGTGACCGACTTAAGGAACGCGCTCGAGCGATGGATTCTGCAAAGGCCAGAAGCCGACCGCTTGCTCGATGATGAAGACGAAACCGAGGCTACGCTGGTTATTCCGAGCCCCCTCTCCGGCGACAGTGTTGCTTCGCGCATGTCCATTCCCCCGATGGCGCTGCACGACGAAGAAGGTTTGCATCCGCCGAGCTCCATCATTCCACCCGCGAGCGAGCCATTTTTTCCGCGCGACTCCGAGCCATCGATACGCGTCCCAGGCACACCGCCGCCCCAAACCTTCACGCCCCCTGAGTCCCAGGGGACGCCTGGCGCGCCGGTCTCCTCTGTTCCGAGTCCGCATCGCCCACCGCCCCGGCCCGACTCGCCGGTGTCCACTCGGCCGGTATCCAGTCTGCCGCTTTCTACCGCGGCCGAAGTCGACGAGGGCGATCCCCTGCTCGGTCCAACGGAGAAACGGGGGGGCTGGCAGCGCCAATTGCCGAAGGTTCTCGCGGCAGCCAGCGTGTTCGTAATGGGCGGGCTCGGGTTCGCGCTGTTCAGTTCCATTGGGAGCCGGAACGCAGCAAAAGCCCCAGCCGGCTCGAGGGCCGTTGTAACCACGACTCTGCCGCACCTGAAGGGCGCGAAACCGCCTCAACCAAAGGCGTCGGCCCCCGCTTCGAGCGCTCAGCAAGCGACGGCGACCGCCACCGGGTTCAGCTCAGAACAGCGCGCGGCATGCGTGAACGGTTTGCTGGCCGAAGACGCCCTTGCTCCCGAGCAGACCGTCGATTTCTTGTGCGACGACCGCGATTTGCGCCGTCTTACCCTGGAGCTTCAAGGGCGGCTCATTCGATCTTCAAAGGGCCGCGCAACCGGAGCGCTCCGACAGTGGGTAGGGCTCGGCTGGTATCAGCTGGGCGTCACCGCCGTGGTGCGCCAACGATGTTGCCCGGGTAAAGACACCAGCATCCATCTTCCCACTCAACTCGGCGAATGCGATCAGCTCCAAGCGGCCGTCGAGCAATTGGTGGCCGCTCCACTCCAAGTCGACGAGGTGGCGGGTCGCGTCCAAACGTTTCACTCACAACTCTTGTGCCTGTACGCCAAGGGCGTACCCCGCCCATACCCGTTCAAGGTGGCGCCCACCGGCTACAATCGCCGTGCGTTCACTTCCTTTTTCGAGTCGGCCATAAAATTCGAGCCCGTAGCGCCTCGGTGATAGAGTGGCGGTCGTCGTGGAAAGACGCACTGAGCCCCGTCATGAACTGTGGCTGCCGGTGCATCTCGAGGAGCACGAGCCGGCAGTGGCCATCACCCACAACGCCAGCAGAAATGGGCTCTTGATCGTCACAGCCAGAAAGGTTTCCGAAGGACCGATCGGCGTCCGCTTTCATTGGCCCACTGGCGAAACCGCTGGTCGCGTGACCGGGCGGGTGCTGCGCTCCGAGGTCAACGCCGACGACCCCAACGGCCTCTGGCCATTCGCCATCGCGGTGGAATTTGAGAGCCCACTCCCTGACATCGAAGCGCTCTACAGCGCGTTCACCGCGCAAGGCTAAAGTTCATAACTTTTGGCTGGCCAGCTCGGCGAGTCGACGGATTACATTGCCGGCTGCCGGCGTATCCCGCGCAGCGCTCCTCAGCCGAGTCACGTCCATCCCCTCGGCTTCCAAAACAGTCGCCCGCGTGTCGATATACTCCGTCATTACTTCCCGATCGATCTCTGGATGGAATTGAACGCCCCACGCGGTATCTGCGAATCGCAGGGCCGCACAGCTTTCGAGCGCGGTCCGGGCGAGCAACTGCGCCCCCGCAGGCGGTTCCATGACCGAATCGACGTGGGTCATGTTCGCAAAAAAGGCATCCTCACCCAGCAGGGGGTCGGAGCCGACCAATTCCAGAGGGACGGTGCCAATTTCGCGCCCTCGGGGGTTTTTCCGCACCTGCCCCCCGAGTGCGGTCGCTAAGAGCTGGTGGCCAAAGCAGATCCCAAGGACCGGCGTCGCGTTTTCGATGGCAGAGAGCAGGTACCTTTGCGCGGGCTGCATCCAGGGCTCGCGCTCCGTCACGCTGGCGGCAGAGCCGGAAACGATGATGCCGGCAACTTCGCTCGGGTGGGGCGGCACCCCACCCTGGACGACGTTTACCTCGACCCAGGGGCCGGGGAACGCGGACTGGGCTACAGCGCGGACCAGGTCCCCAAAGCCCCCCCGCGCGTTGCGAATCCGTGGCGGTGGCTCACCCAGGACGAGGACGCACAGCGAGCGCATGCCCAAAGTATACTAAAATTGGGATTCGCTCGGCGGTTACCCGCCAAATAGCCCTTTCCCTCCGTCGCATGAACGACATTCGCCCCGAGCAGGCGCGAGCCGAGGCTCAACAGCTGGCACTGCCGCTGCCGGGGGTGGCGGCTGAAACCACCGGCGGCGTCGGCATACCTCGCTCCGAGCGGGTGTTTGTAAACCGCAACCTGCGGCTCTCGACCATCGACTGGATCGGCTTCGACATGGACTACACGCTGGCCGTCTATCGTCAGGACCAGATGGATGCCCTCAGCGTGGAGCTCACCGCCCAACGAATGATCCAGCGCGGTTATCCCGAGTACCTGCGGCAGCTTTCTTACGATACGCGGTTTCCCATCCGCGGTCTTCTCATCGATCGACGGCACGGACACGTCCTCAAGATGGACCGCCACAAGGTCATCTACAAGGGCTATCACGGCATGCGCCGCCTGGGTAAAGAAGAAATTCAGGAACTTTATCATCGGCGCATCCGCCCCCATACCTTGCGCTACCACTGGATCGATTCTTTGTTCGCGCTGAGCGAGGTAACCTCTTTCGCAGCCATTTTGGATGCGATGGAAAAGCGTAACGCACACATCGATTACGGGCGGCTCTTCAACGATGTGCGAGCTTCGATCGACGAGGCGCATGCCGACGGCACGGTGTACAGCATCGTCACTTCTGACCTCCCGCGCTTCGTTGATCGCGACCTCGAGCTGGCACGCACCCTGCACAAACTGCGATCCGCCGGGAAAAAGCTGTTCTTTCTTACCAATTCTCCCTGGCACTACTGCGACGCCATGATGACCTACCTCTTGAACGATTCCATGCCTGAATATCCAAACTGGCAAAATTACTTCGACGTGGTCATTTGCAGCGCAAACAAGCCAGTGTGGTTCAAGGAAGGCCGCCCGCTACTGCTGCGCGAGGGCGGCGCGCGCCGGGCCGTGACCGCGCCTCTCGAACGGGGGGCGGTTTACGAAGCCGGCAATTTGCGCGAATTTGAACGACTGTTGGGGCTCCGCGGCTCAAACGTTCTGTACGTCGGCGATCACATCTACGGCGACATCCTGCGCTCGAAAAAAGAATCCTCCTGGCGCACCGCCATGATCATTCAGGAGTTAGACGCGGAAATCGCCGCCCATGAAGCCTGCACCACCGACATGGCCCGCCAGCGCGAGCTGGAAGAAGCCCACGAACATCTGGAAGACGAGCTCCGCTTCTATCAGCTTCGGTACAAGGCGACGTCGCGCAAGCCGGAAGAGCAGTCGGCAAACGCTTCGGAGGAGCGAGCCCGCGTCAAGCGGGCGCTGGACCGGGTCCGAGCGGAGCTTCGAGCCAACCAGAGCGAGCATGAAAGCCTGAGTGAGCGGGTGGACCAGCGTTTTCATCCCTATTGGGGCTCGCTGCTCAAGGAGGGAAACGAGATGAGCATGTTCGGGCTCCAGGTGGAGCTCTACGCCGACATCTATACCCGCAGGGTCTCGTGTCTGAAGGCG
>DASXTY010000551.1:0-5195 GCA_036505155.1 Polyangiaceae bacterium
GGAGTGCTCTGAGCTCATGTGCCGCCTTTTCGGCTTTCGCAGCGTAATCCCGAGTCAGGTGCACCGCTCGCTCCTGGCGGCGGACAATGCGTTGGCGGTTCAAAGTACGGAGCATCCGGACGGCTGGGGTGTTGCTTATTACGTCGACGGCGTCCCGCATGTGGCGCGGAGCCCGCTCACGGCGCTCGGCGATTCGCTATTTCACCGGCTCAGCGGTGTGGTGTCCTCGGAAACCGTCCTGGCTCACGTGCGCCGGGCGACCCATGGGGGAAAAAGCGTCCTGAACTGCCATCCATTCCAATACGGTCGCTGGGTTTTCGCGCACAACGGCGACATTCCCGGCTTCGAGCACCAGCGCGAGGCGCTCTTGGAGTTGGTTTCACCGCGGCTCCGGCGTTTCATCCTGGGAGAAACCGATAGCGAGCTCATCTTCTCGGTGTTTTTGACCGAGCTCTCCGGCTATGGCCCCCTTTCACGGCGCCACAGCATCGACGACGTGGCAGCTGCTCTGCGTTCCACCATGCAGCGAGTGCGCGAAGTCAGCGACGCCAATGGGAGCGAAAAACCCGCCGAGCTCACCGCGATCGTCACCGACGGGGAAACGCTGTGCGCCACTGAAGGCGGTAAAGAGTTGTTCGTTTCCACCTACAAGACGCGCTGCTCCGATCGCAATACTTGTCCCAGCTTGGCCCCGGAATGCGAGGCGCCTTCCGCAAGCGGCTTCGTCAACCATTTGATCCTGTCCAGCGAGCCGCTTCAGGGAGAAAACGTGTGGCACCCACTCGAGCCTGGGGAAATGGTGGGAGTCGACTGGCGGATGCGCTTGCTCAGGTCGCACGTCGACAGGGTGCATCTTACGGTGATGCAGGCTTGAGCGCCGACATGACGAACGCGTAGTCGTAACCCTGGAGATCAGCCTGGTCGGCACCATTCGACTCGACTACCGGGCGCACTCCGACCGCCTTCAGCTCCATTCGACGCCGGACGCGCCGGACGATGCCCGACCGATGGCAGTGGGTGTTTCCAGCCAGGACCAGCAGTAAGCGCGCGGGATGGCGATCGGCCAGCCACTTGCCGGCGGTGCGGGCCATGACCTCGTCGCGCATCACTTGTACCGCATACAGGTGATCGAGGGAGCCTGCGGACTTGGGATGATCTTTCATTTGCTGGTCGAACAGCGCGCGGTGCTCGGCGTCTTGGAAGTCGAAATCCTGGATGCCTGCTCGCTCTTCGCGACTCAGCGACTCGACGCCCTGCTTGGCTGCGCGTTCGGCAGTTTCCTGTGAAAGGCCCAGCGCAAGCACCGGTAGGCCATGGGTTTTTGCGACGTCGAGAGCCGGCCGATAATAAGCGAAGGGAAAGCCCCAACGCTCCGCGTACTTCGTCTGCTCCATCAGCTGCGCCGCATCGGTTTTTCCCACTAAATAAGCATCCAGCTGCCGTTGAAACCGCGCCTCGAACATTTCCATACCGATCCCCAGCTCACGGCCCGCCATTTTCGCCCGTAGCGAAAGCTCATTCACGGTGGTCCACTGTGCGTAGTGGTCGTGGGGATTGTCATGTTGCTCACCGAAACAAATCAGGTGGGCGCGGCCGAGCTCCGACATGAGCTCCTCGGGGGAGAGCGGCTGCTGGTCCCGAAGTCGCAAACCATGAAAGGGCAAAGCGGCGCGCTCCACGATATCGTCCGGAACCGAGTGCGCTGGATGAGGCCGGTCCTGGCGGGGGGGCTCAGCCGTTTCGGAAGCGCCTCGAGAAAGCCCCGGAGCTTGCGCCGCCGGTCGGCGCGCGGTGCAGCCAGCGTCCAGCATGGTCGCGCCGAGCAAGGCCGCAACCAAAACCCGTTGTGCGCTGGCTCTCATGAATGGCTCATGCGATGGCAGCGGCGCTGACGAGCTCGCGCGGCAAAAGGCGGCTCGGCCTACCGGTGGACAATATCCAGAGCTGATGCGCTGCGCGCGTGGAAGCGATGTGCAGGAGGTGCCGCGCCTCGTCGTCTGCCGGATACGCCGCGTCGGAGACTTCCACCAACACCACGTAGTCGAACTCCAGGCCCTTGACTTGCCGGACATCGGTGACATCGATGCCCGGCTTGAAAACGAAGTCTTGGTCTGCAACTCGACGCGCCCAAGCAATTTCTGCTCGACGAAGACCTTCGAAATAAATGTCGGCTTGCTCCGGGTAGCGAGCGATGACGGCTACCGAAGCCCGCGGTTCCGCGCGTTCGAGCTCGCGCAGCGCTTCTGACAAGAAACCGACCGCGTCACCGGTGTGTGAGAAACAGAAGAGCTCTACCGGTGCGCCGTCCCGCAATGCGCTCGGAGGTTCTTCGGCAGCCAGCGGGCCCAGCACAGTGAGTGAGAAATCCAGGATCTGACGAGTGGAACGGTAGCTCAGCTTGAGCGGTTCGATTTCAACTGGGGATAGAGCCAGCGCCGCGAGCACCTCCTTCCAGTTGGTAAATCCGTTGTCGAGGTGCAGGCGCTGGGCGACGTCGCCGGCTAAGGTGACGCTTTGACCCTTGCTCACCGTGTCCAGCAGCACCGCGAGCTCGATCGGACTCAAGTCCTGAGCTTCGTCGATGAACATGTGCTCGTAAACCACAGGCTGCCGGTCGGTGCCGCGCCGCAACGGTCCGCACAGCTTTTGAAACAGCCGCAGAAAAAGGGTGTCGTCCTCGCGATCGAGCGCTGCTCCCTCGTCGAGCAGCATTCCGTCGACGCCCAGGGTGGGCTCGAGCTCCTGGTCCGCATCCGGCGGTGCCTGCGCGCGCCGCATCCGCCGAGGCTCCGGCGGATCGGAAGAGGACTGAGCCTCGATCTCGGTCAGCGTTTCGTTGACGCGGGCGGCGCACCAAGCCTGAATGCGCCCGAGCTCCGCATTCCGAAAAGCGCCGGGGGCAAGCCGGTCCAAAGCCTCCTCCACGCTTTTCCAGTCGGTGATCAAGTCTGCCCAGGCCCCCGTGATATCGCGAGCCCTCTCCAACGTGGTGCGCACGCCGCGCTCGAGGTTGAGGCGGGTCACCGTACCGAGCTGCGCGCTGGCCGGCGATTCGCGAGCCGCACCCAGGCGTTGGCCAAAAGCCAGCAGCCGTTGAGTGAGCGAGCGACCTTCGGTCGCGTTCCATTCGGTCAGAATGGAGCCAGCGGCTTCCGGCGGTGTGGAAGCCAGCGCCGTGCGAAGCTCGCTTTCGAACTGTGTCGTCGTGCGCGACACGTATTCGTCGATGATCCGGAGCATAGCGGGGTGCTTCTTTAGGCGTGTAACCTCGCTGGGCGTCGTGTCGGAGTAACGCAATTTGAGCCCGGGCAAAATGAATGTCCGCACGCGGCTCGACCACTGCTCGTAGGTGCGAATGGCGACCCCCTGCACGCCCAACGCCGGCAGGAGCTCGGAGACGTAGCGGGCCAGTGCCTGATTGAAGACCACCACCAGCATGCGGTCCGTTCGGAAGCGCCGCGGGTTTCGGTAGGCAAGATAAGCGATTCGGTGCAGGCCAATGGTAGTTTTGCCGCTGCCCGCACCGCCTTGAATCACCACCAGGCCCGAGTCGGAGCGGGTGATGAGCTCGAACTGATGCGCATCGATGAGCGGCGTGATCTGCTTGAGGTGCTTGTCTTCCACCACATCGGCGCCGTCGCCGACACCGAGTTTTTTGGTTCGATATTGCTCCGGTCGGGGAGCGGTGCCCTGACCTCCGCTGAGCTTCGCCAGATTTTCTTCAAGCTCGCGCCAGACGCCGTCGGGCCCCCGCGCCAGGGTCGCCTGCGGCGCCATGATGCGGCGGAGGACGCCGTCCAGAATGGTCACAGTCCGGCGACGGAGCACGGTGCCCGTCACCTCACGGTCGCCGAAAACTTCGTCGTACTCCTCGCCCTCACGATAACGGTAATAGATGCGGCTCACCGGAGCGTCTCGCCAATCGACGATGCGCAGACCGGATTCGGGATCGAGATAGGTGGTTCGACCAATCAGCACCTCCCGCTGCCTTCCCTGTTCCTCCAGCACCAGACGCCCGAAATAAGGAGAACGCGCGTCCACGCTGCCTCGCGCCACATCACGGCGGCGTCCGGCTAATCGCTGCACTCGCTCCATCTCCTCGACCAGGGGAGGGACATCCTCCAGTCGCGCAACGGCGATTTCATCGCGGAGCTCGATGAGTTGTGCGTCGTAATCCACACTGCTCGAGACGGCCGCCGGACCTCCACGCTGTGCCAAGTGCTGGAGCACGGTTTCCAGGCACGTCTGCTCTTCTCGGACGATGCGACGAGTTTGCGCGTCCGGCAATTCGGAGTCTCTCGCTGGCTGGGGCGCTTCCACGGTGGATCGGGGTGGGAACCGAGGCAATTAGCACCGGGCGAACAAAAATCACAGGAGGAGCCACGGCGGGGCCTCTCCGCTAATCTGTCCCCGTGGCGCCCAAGCCCAACATGCTGGCAATGGTCCTGGAAGCGGCCGGCGAGCCACTCCAAAAAAGGGAGCTTACCGTACCCAGTCCGGGTGAAGGAGAGCTTCTAGTTCGAGTCCGATGCTGCGGAGTGTGCCGCACCGATCTGCACCTTTTCGATGGCGAGCTTCCCCACGCGAAGCTGCCGCTGGTCCTTGGCCATCAGGTGGCGGGAAAAGTGGAGCAGATCGGGGAAGGCGTGGACGGTTTTACACTTGGGCAGCGCATAGGAGTGCCCTGGCTTGGATCTGCTTGCGGCCGTTGCCGGTTTTGTCGGAGCGGGCGTGAAAACCTGTGCGAAAAGGCGGAGTTTACGGGTTATCACCGGGACGGCGGCTACGCACAATACGCGCTGGTGAACGCGCACTTCGCGCTTGCCTTGCCACAGTCCTATTCGGATCGCGAAGGTGCACCGCTTTTGTGTGCGGGGCTCATCGGATACCGAGCGCTGTCCATGACCGGTGACGGCGAGAGAATCGGTCTCTACGGATTTGGAGCTTCGGCCCACATCATCGCGCAGGTGGCAAAACATCAGGGCCGGCGCGTGTTCGCTTTCACCAGGTCTGGCGATTCCGAGGCCCAGCGTCTTGCTCTGAGCCTCGGCGCAGAGTGGGCGGGCGGCTCGGATGAAAAGCCACCTGAGCTCCTGGACGCCGCGATCCTCTTCGCGCCGGTGGGCGGGTTGGTCCCCATCGCCTTGCGCAACACGGAAAAAGGCGGAGTCGTGGTTTGCGCCGGCATTCACATG
>DASXTY010000552.1:0-1713 GCA_036505155.1 Polyangiaceae bacterium
TCGTTCCCTTCAACCTTTCTCGCTTCCAGGACTATTCCCTGGTGGGAGAAAAGGGCGCGGCATCGGTGGGGCACTGATGAAGCTCTTGCGCTGCCCGGTCAACGGTCTCAGGCCCATCCAGGAGTTCTCCTATGGCGGGGAGCTTCGGAGCATGCCGGATCTCGTGCAGAGCTCAGACACAGAGTGGGCGGATTACGTCTTCAACCGCAATGGAGAGCCTGGAGTTCAGCGCGAGTGGTGGTGTCACATCGCAAGCGGAACCTGGTTCATCGCGGAGCGGGACACGTTGAAGGACCAGATTTTGCGCACCTATTTCTACCAGGCGGCGAAATGAGCGGAGAGCGCCTGTTAGGATCGGGTTATCGCTTGCCCCCGCAGCCCCGGGAATGGATCGACCGCGACGCCCCGCTCGATTTTCACTTCGAGGGAAGCGCCTATTCCGGTTTTTCGGGCGACACCATCACCAGCGCGCTCGCGGCACACGGAGTGCGCATGCTGGGCCGGAGCTTCAAGTACCACCGGCCGCGCGGGGTCTATAGCCTGGCCAATCACGACGTGAACGCGCTGATGCAAGATGCACAGCGGCTCAACATTCGCGCGGATGTCACACCGGTCTGGCAAGGGGCGGACCTTTACGCAGTGAACACTTTGGGAGGGCTGAATGCCGACCGCTACCGGGTGATGGACCGCCTCTCGGCTTTTTTCCCGGTGGGGTTTTATTACAAGACATTCCACAAGCCCCGCTGGCTATTCCCATTTTGGGAGCGACGGCTGAGGAATGCCGCGGGCCTGGGGAAGGTCGACTTGAAGCATCCCCGCGTGCGCACACCCAAGGACTACGCTTTTTGTGACGTGCTGGTGATCGGAGGCGGGCCCGCGGGGCTCTCGGCAGCGCTTTCCGCAGCCAAAGCCTCGGCTCGGGTGATGCTGGTGGACGAAAACCCCCGCCTGGGCGGAAGCCTCACCTATCAATATGGCGGTAAGTCGGATGCCCTAAGCCTAGCCGAGCCTTTGCTTTCGCAAGTGCAAAGTGAAAAAGGGATCGAGGTCCGCCTTTCGACGGTGGCCGCGGGCTATTACGCCGATCACTGGATCGCGCTGGTGGATGATCGGCGGCTTACCAAGCTGCGGGCTCGCTCGGTCATCGTTGCCAGCGGCTGCTTCGAGATTCCGGCGGTTTTTCGGAACAACGATCTCCCGGGTGTGATGCTGGCGTCGGCTGCACAGCGGTTGATTTTCCGTTTTGCCGTAAAGCCCTGCCATCGCGCTCTGGTGCTGGCGGCGAACGCCGAGGGGTACCAGGCTTGCCTGGACTTGATGCGCGCTGGAGTCGAAGTGGCAGGCCTTGCGGACTTGCGAGCCGAGGGCGAGCCGAGCGCGCTCGGTACTGAGGTCGCCGAAGCGGGCGTGCCCATCTATGCGGGCTACGCCGTCCGCGAAGCCAGACCCGCCAGCGGAAAACGCGGCATTCGCGGCGCACTGATTTGCCCCTGGGACGGCGCCGGTAACACCGACACCCGAAAAGCGGTCGAGCTCCGCTGCGATGGCATTGCGATGAGCGTTGGCTATGCCGCCGCCGACAGCTTGATCTGCCAGTCGGGAGGAAAGATGGCGTATTCCACACCGCTCGAGCAGTTCGTGCCCCAAGCGCTTCCGCCGGGAGTATTTTGCGCCGGGCGAGTGAACGGCGTGCACCAGCTCGACGCTCAAATT
>DASXTY010000553.1:0-2003 GCA_036505155.1 Polyangiaceae bacterium
AAAGCCCGCGCGAGCCCGACCAGCGCTCCCAAAAGGATCACACACCAGAGCAGGAAGCGGATGAGCTTGTACATACAGAAGACAGGGTATCAGCGACCTGCAAAAAGTGAAAAATTGGGCGGCGTTTCTAGGCGCAAACGGGCAGCATTCGCTCCCCAACCTAATCCCCGGTCACCAGATCATCCTTGTGCACCACCACCAAACCTTGAGCCCGCGGACCGAACAGCAAATCTAGCTCCGCCCCCTTCTTGCCGGCTGCGCGCGCCACGTCGAGAGCTCCCAGTCGCGTCAAACCACGACCGACCTCGCTCCCGTCGGGAGCAACCAGACGCACGGAGTCGCCCGGATTGAATTGTCCGCGCACTCCCAAAATGCCGACCGGCAAGAGGCTGCTCTTGCCGCTACGGACCGCGCGCGCAGCGCCGTCGTCGATGAGGAGGGCGCCGCTCGGCCGAAGCGTAAACATGATCCAGTGTTTGCGCGCGCGCATGGGCGAGCCCCGTCGCGGAATCAGGGTGCCCACGTCTTCCGCCGCCAGGATATCGCAGAGAACGCGCTCTCGTGAGGCACGGGCCACGACCACCGCCGCACCGGAGCGACTGGCTTTCCGGGCGGCGTCGAGCTTGCTCGAAATGCCCCCGCTGCCGCTGTTCTGGGTTTTTACGAGCGCGCCGACCTCCGAGCCATCCTCGAGCACGCTGATGCGGCGTCCGGCACCGTCGAGAACGCCTTCGACGTCGGTGAGCAACACCAAAAGCTCGGCGCCCACCAACGGCGCCACCATTGCCGCCAGCTGGTCGTTATCACCAAAGCGAATTTCTTCGGTGGCCACCGTGTCGTTCTCATTGACGATCGGCACGGCGCGAGCCTCGAGCAGGGCGCCCAGCGCCTGACGCGCGTTGTTGAGTCTTTCCCGATCCGCGAGGTCGGCGTGGGTGAGCAGTACCTGGGCCGCAGTGAGCCCCGCACGCCCGAGCGCCGTTTCGTAGCGGTGCATGAGCACACTTTGCCCCGCCGCCGCCGCCGCCTGGAGCCGCGCCATCTCGCGCGGGCGACCGCGAAAGCCCAGGCGGGTGACGCCGAGCGCGATGGCCCCGCTGGATACCAGAACGAAGCGGCGACCGCCGTGCATGAGCTCTGCGACCTGCTCGCTCAGCCGTGCGGGTAGCTCCGGGTCGCTCGAGAGCGCGCTCGAACCGAGCTTGACCACGATTCTTTTGGCTTTGGTGAGCTGGTGCCTCGCGTCGCTCATGGGTTTGCCCGCTGGCGCGAAACTAGCACGGGCCCTAAGCTTGCTCCCATGCCGTTTTCGCCTGCGCTGCGTGACGGGCTCTGCGCCATCGTCGGAGCAAGCTGGGTCAAAGATGATCCGGTCACGCTCTACAGCTACCGTTGCGATGCTCTGACGCTCCACGGCTCGCTGCCCATGGGCGTGTTATTCCCCGCAAACCGGGACGAGGTGGTCGGCGTGGTGAAGCTGCTCCACCAAAACGGGGTGAGCTTTCTACCGCGCGGGGCGGGAACGGGTCTCTCCGGCGGAGCCATCCCCAAAGAAGGAAGCGTGGTGCTGGAGCTTGCCAGGCTTCGGCAAATCGGCGCGCTCGATCTTTTGAACCGCACCATCACCGTGGGACCCGGAGTCGTAAACTTGGATATTTCCGAACACGTGAAGGCAAGCGGCCTTTATTTCGTGCCCGATCCCTCCTCGCAGAAGGCGTGCTCCATCGGCGGCAATGTGGGCGAAAACTCGGGAGGTCCACACACACTCAAATATGGAGTCACGGACAACCATGTGGTGGGGCTGGAAGTGGTGCTGCCCGACGGGCGGCTGGTTCGTTTGGGGGGCGAGCATTGGGGCACTCCCGGCCCCGACCTTTTGGGCCTGTTCATTGGCAGCGAAGGCACTTTCGGTATCGTGACCGAAGTGGTGTGTCGGCTCACGCCGATTGCGGAAGAGGTGGTCACCCTGCTGGGCGTGTTCGACTCGGTGCGGGACGCATGCG
>DASXTY010000554.1:0-1563 GCA_036505155.1 Polyangiaceae bacterium
CGATGCCTCCACAGGCTACAACCACCGCGCTCAGTGCAAGGAGAGCTCCGAATTCTGGCGCCCGCATTGTCCGCCGCCTCCTTGGCGGCAGTCAGAGTATACGAACAGTTTGTGAGCAAGTCACCAGCAGGGGCTCCTTGACCTTACCATCAGGCTTTCGTGTCACTGAACGGCGAGGTTTGTCCAGCAAGCGGCCCGTTCTATACTCGGCGCGTTGAGCAGGATTCGCCCAATCGTTGCTGGTCGCGCTCTAGGCCTCGCGCTGGCCGCGTTGACGCTCGGCGCGTGCACCAATAACCCTTATCCTGAGCAGCACGACCAGCAGAAGGTGCTGTACTTCGAATTCGATGAAGCCCCGAAGACCCTGGATCCCGCGGTGGCGTACACCACCAGCGCCCACGAGATCATCGGCAAGGTGTGCGACACGCTTCTCGAATACCACTATTTGAAACGGCCTTACGAGCTCATCCCGGGGCTGGCTAACAAGGTGCCGGCGGCGGAAACGCTGCCAGACGGACGGGTCTCGTATCTGTTTGAGCTGCGCGACGATTTACTGTTTCAAAAGGACCCTTGCTTTGCTGTTTCGGGTGCTGAGCCCCGACGAGTAGTGGCGCAGGATGTGGAGTTCGAGCTCATGCGGGTGGCCGACCCGGCGGTGAACAGTCCCGTGATCGAGCCGTTTTCGAACCTAGCCGGATTCCGAGAGTTTTCGAGCAAGCTGCTCGAGCTCCGAAAGACGCCCGGCTTTGCAAAGCTTGGTGCGCGCGAGCAATATGAGAGAGTGGGCCCGCTGTCTGGCGCGCGGGCCGTGGATCGCCTCCGGCTGCGCCTCACGCTGGACCACCCCTATCCGCAGATCCTCTACTGGTTCGCCATGCCGTTCACGACGCCCGTGCCCTGGGAGGCCGTGCAATATTACGACGGTAAACAAGGAAGGGACCACCTGGCAGATCACCCCGTCGGCTCCGGGCCGTTTGCGCTCGAAGTCTACGACAAGCAGAGCCGCATCGTGCTCGGGCGAAACCCCAACTGGTATGGCGTGCGGCACCCCGAGTGGAAAGCGCCAGGCGCCACTTACCCAAGCCAAGGTGAGCCGTCCGATGAAAAGGCGGGTCGCCTGGACCCGAGCGTCGTGGGAAAGCCGCTGCCCTTCAGCGAACGCATCGAGTATCGGCGTGAAAAGGAGCGCATCCCGGCGTTCAACAAGTTTCTGCAAGGCTATTACGATGCTTCCGGGATCCTGCGGGAAAGCTTCGACAAGGTGATTCGAGAAGATCGCCTTTCTCCGGAAATGTCGGCGCTCGGCATGCAGCTGGATAAATCGGTGATTCCGGCGGTTTACTACATCGGATTCAACATGGAGGATCCGCTGGTGGGCGCCAAAGGCGGTGACAGCGCTCGAAAGCTGCGTCAGGCCATGAGCTTGGTGGTCGACGCCAAGGAATACTGCCGCCTGTTCCTCAATGGCCGCGGGGTTCCGGCTCACTCGGTGCTGGCGCCGGGTATTTACGGTTACGATGAAAATTACCGGAACCCGTTCCGCGTCGTGGACGTCAGCAAAGC
>DASXTY010000555.1:0-2500 GCA_036505155.1 Polyangiaceae bacterium
AGGTGGAAACGTGTTGCGCGGAGGAGCGGGCGGCGCGGATGGCGGGGCTGCCAGCTCGGGTGGATCCGTTTCGGATGCGGGAAAGGCGTGTGTTGCCGACTGCGAATGCGATGACGCAAGCATTTGCGACCAGGTTACCCATCGATGCTCGTGGAGTCCTGTCTTGCGCTACGGAATCTGCCACATAGATTGCCCATGCACGGGCGGAACCTGCGCCGGCGAGTGCTGCGTCATGCCCGATGGGGGCGTTGCGACGTCTTTTAGCGCGGCGTGTGACACCTCGGGACAGCCTTGCGTATCGGACTGTCAGTGTGGAGGCGGTCTAGTCTGCTCGGTCCCTTTCGAAGGATCTAGAGGTGTGTGCACGGTCGGTATTGGTACTTGCGGTTGGTGCCCCTGCTTTGGCGGAACCTGGGTGGGCCGCTGCTGCATGTTGCCCGACGGCAGCATTGCTGGGCCGGGGAGCCCCGCCTGCGGAGGTGGACCGTGCAAGGATTTCTGTGACTGTAAGAACGGTTTCTTTTGCTACGACGGTGGTTGCGTTGCGATCTGTGGGGGGTCGGTCTGTTTTCCAACCTGTCCGGGGGACTGCCCCGTCGGTAGTCCGGCCTGCACAGGGTGCACCACGAACACAGATTGTTGTGCCCCTGGTACCTGCGTTGACGGCGGGTGCGTCCCGTGAGGGCCGCGGCGGCCGGCGCGGTATTTTTTAGAGGGGTTTTTTGAGGCGTTTCGACGGCGGAGAACATCATTGACATCGTTACGCCGGTCCGACATATTCCTCGCCCTCCCGAGACGCCTGTAATGGTATCCCCGACCAAACACACCAAGAGACGCCGCAATGTCCGAGCGCGGACTGCGGGCCGGGACCGCAAAAAGTCGGAGGCCCAGGCGAGCACCCCGCGGTTTCCTATCAATCCTGAGGATGCTTCGACGCCGGCGCCCGACCCCCGCAAACGCGGCTGATTTCGAAAACGTTTCATTTTATGGCACACCACCCTTCTGCCGAAAAACGCAATCGCCAACGCATCAAACGCGCCGCCGCCAATCGCAGCGTGCTCAGCGCGGCGCGCACCGCAGTGAAAAAAGCGCGCGCTGCGTTGTTGTCGGGAGACCCGCGGGCGGCAGGCGAGGCCGTGAAGGAGGCGAGCAAAGTGCTCGCGCGCGCCTCCAAGGGCTCGGTTTTGCACCGGCGGACGGCGTCTCGGAAAACCTCGCGGCTTCAAGCGTCGCTGCACAAACTGGGCTAAAAACGGACCTCCCCCGGCAGCCTGACGGCACCGGAGCGGTTTTTCCGGTTTTGCGTTCCCTACGGCTGAAAACCGCTCTAAAACCAGGGGGCGCGGGCGAGCCGACCGTGTAGTTGGTCACCGCGCGCTGAGGCCCCATGACCCAAGAAAGCACTGCCATTGAGACGTTTTCCGCCGAAGACCGGCGTTTTGAACCGAGCGCGGAGTTTCGCGCAGCCGCGCGGATCGGTTCGCGAGAAGAATACGATCGGCTGTACCGCGAGAGCTTGAGCTCGCCCGAGACCTTCTGGAGTCGCGAGACGGCTGATTTGGTATTTCGCGAACCGCCGTCCCAAATGCTCGAGTGGAAGCTGCCGCACGCCAAATGGTTCGTGGGCGCCCGGCTTAATATCACCGAGAGCTGTTTGGATAGGCACCTCTTGACGCAGGTCAAGGACAAAACCGCCCTGATTTGGGAGAGCGAGCCAGGCGAGTCGTCGCGGCTCACCTATGGCGAGCTGTACGACAAGGTGGTGCGCTTGGCCGCCGGGCTGAAGCGCCTGGGTCTGAAGAAGGGAGACCGGGTCGCCATTTACATGGGTATGGTTCCCGAATGCATCATCGGCATGCTGGCGTGCGCTCGACTGGGCGCGCCGCACACGGTGGTGTTCGGCGGCTTCGCCGCCGAGTCCCTGCGCGATCGCATCAACGATTGCCAAGCGAAAGTTGTGCTCACGCAAGACGGAGCGTGGCGGCGGGGAGGAGTGGTCCCGCTCAAGCAAACCGTCGACAAGGCCTTGGAAAACGCTTCCAGCGTCGAAAAGGTGGTGGTGTTCCAGCGGCTCGGTTCAGAGCGCGCGCCGATATCGCTCACGCCTGGGCGCGACATCGATTGGTACGAGCTCGTAGCTTCTGCCGATCCCGAAGCTGCCAAGGAGCCGGAGATCGTGGACGCGGAGCACCCGCTGTTCATCCTGTACACCTCCGGGTCCACGGGCAAGCCGAAGGGGGTTTTGCATACCACCGCCGGATACCTGGCGGGCACCCACCTCACCAGCAAATACGTATTCGACTTGCGAGACGAGGACATTTTTTGGTGCACCGCCGACGTGGGCTGGGTCACCGGACACAGCTATATCGTCTACGGGCCGCTCTCGAACGGCGCGACCTGCGTGGTTTACGAAGGCGCGCCCAATTACCCGGATTGGGGACGTTTTTGGAAGATCATCGAAAAGCACAAGATTACAACTCTCTACACGGCGCCCACCGCC
>DASXTY010000556.1:0-3957 GCA_036505155.1 Polyangiaceae bacterium
GAAGTGGCAAACAACAACCCGGGCGGCGCGCCTGCCGACCTGTACGCCTTCGGGATCATGCTCTGGGAGTTGGTCGCTGGACGCCGCTTCCTGTTCGGCGACGCTTCCACACACCTGGCCGCCGTTGCAGCCGGCACCCGCAGCCCGTCGCCGCTCTCCCGGAGCACCGGCGCTCCAGCCGAACTCGACAAGATCATTCTGCGCTTGACCGCAGTGCGGATCCAGGACCGTTACGACCGCGCTCGCGATGCGGTTTCAGAGTTGGTGGAGCTCTTGCGTCAGGCGCCCAGTTTGGCGGACGGCGTGCGCAGCGTACGGGCGCGCTTGGCCTCACTCATGCAGCGGCTGTATCCATTGGAGCCGGTGCGCTCGAGGTCGGAGGTAGCGCGATTGGTGGCGGCCGCGCGGTCGCTTAGCGGAAGCCCTGCTGCGCCCGCGACCCCTTCCGGGACCGGCCACACCGAACAAAATGAGAGCCAGGGTCTCTTACCCGGCACACGCTTTCAATTGCTGCGCGAGATCGGTCGGGGATCGATGGGCGTCGTGTACGAAGGGGTGCATAGCGACCTCGGGCGACCGGTGGCTCTCAAAGTGCTGTTGCCGGAGCAAGTTGGACAACAGGAATACGCCACCCGGATGCGCGCCGAAGCGCGCGCCATCGCGCGGCTCGATCACGAAAACCTGGTAAAGCTGCACGACTTTGGGGTGAGCAGCGACGGCCGCCCCTTTTATGCCATGGAGCTTTTAGACGGCGAGTCGCTCGACGCCTATCTGCGTCGTGAAGGACAGATGGCGCCGGTGCGGGCGCTAAAGCTCTGTGTCCAGGCTTGCTTCGCTCTGCAAGCAGCGCACAAAGCCAAGGTGACCCACCGAGACATCAAGCCCGCGAACCTGTTTCTCACCACCTCCGGAATCCTGAAGCTTCTCGATTTCGGCGTAGCCAAAGCGGAAAGCGAAATCGATCCTGCGCCAGACCAGGGACGCTCCGAGGCTCTGACGGTAGTGGGCACACCCGAATACATGGCTCCCGAGCAGGCAACCGGAAAAGCCGCCGACGCTAGGAGCGATGTGTACGCTCTCGGCGCCGTGCTGTACGAGCTCATCACCGGAACGCTTCCCCATCGGGCATCCAGCACCGTTTTATTGCTGGACTCAAAACTGCGCACCGACCCCGAACCACCCAGCCAGCGGACTCGAGGCGCGCAAATCAGCCGGATGCTCGACCAGACGATTCTGCGCGCGCTGAGCCGTCATCCTGACCTCAGGTTTCAGTCGGCCGCCGACTTTCGCACGGCGCTCGAGCAGGCGCTGAGGGAGCCGGCACGCATTCACGCTCGTCGGACCCGGATCGCCAGGATTGGAGCCGGTGTTTTTGCTTCAGCGTTGGTTATCGGACTGGTTCTGGGCGCCCGCCAACCGAAGATCCGCGCGCGCGGTCAAGCCTTGAGGCACGAGCTCTCGCAGCGCACACATACCCTGGTGCAGCGAACCCACGCGCTCGAGGAACGCGCGCACGCGCTTTTGGACCACGCGCGGTCTCTCCGCCTGGCTCGGCGCAGCGCGACGGCGCCGGTTGCCGCAATGGCGATTGCGGTGCAAGCCATGCGCGCAGGGCCTCTTTCTTCCAACCCACAAACCACATCCGCCGTTGATACTTCGGGCGCGGACGACACCGACGAGATTCCGCTCGAGGATTCCACTTCGCAGCAGGCGAGCCAGTCGCCTCTGGACCCCATGTTGGACCGGCTCGGTCAAGCCGAGCACATGATCGAACGCGGTCGACAGGCCAGTGCGCTCATCAAGCTCCGTGAACTCGGGCGCGACAACCCGTCCGATCCGCGCGTGCTCCGCGCCTGGTCGCTCAGCGCGGCAAAGGCCAAAGCTTGGGGCGAGGCCCTCAGGGTTGCGCGGAGCTGGGCCGAGATCGACTCCGGCGCGGAAGCGCAGCTCCATCTGGCGCGCATGCAGCGGGTGGGAGGCCTGGATTCGGAGGTCGCGCAGACGCTCACCCGACTGCTCGAGAAACACCCGGAGTGCGAAGCAGCGCGACAGATGCTCGACTCTCGTGGTTCCGAACGGCGTAGAGCTGGCGGTTGAGCGCTCTGCCCACTTGCCAGTGAGCCCTCGCCGCAGATAGAGCGTCACCTGGCACGCGCGGACTCGCTGCCGACATAGACGATGCCATCGCTCTCCCTACCGCCTGGTGCCAACGTCGTAACCAGCGGCTCGCCCTACCGGGTTGTATTGCGATTGGCCGCGCCGACGGTTCTAGCGATGCTCACTCAGAGCGTCGTCAACGACATCGATATCGTGTTTTTCTCTTGGCTCCCTTGCCCGGAAGCGTCCAATGCGCAAGCGGCGCTGTTGCCGTCACTCATCTTGCTCTGGATGTTTGGCGGGTCGCTGAGCGCCATTTCAGTCGGTACGCAAGCCATTGCAGCGCGTCGCTTCGCGCAGGGCCAGATGCGCGATTCCGGCGCGGTTTTAGCAAATTCCTGGTTCTTTTCGCTGGTGGCAGGCGTGCTCTTCACCATTTTCGGTTATTGGAGCCTGCCGTGGGCGCTCGGCCGGCTGATCCAGGTTCCCGACGTGCGCGAAGCGGCGCAGGCCTACCTCAACTGGCGGCTGCTCGGCATCGCGTCTATGGCCATAACCTTTTCCTTCAAAGCCTTTTTCGACGGAATCGGCCGGACACACGTGCACATGGTGAGCGCCATCATCATGAACGCCTTGAACGTCGTGCTGTGCGTCGCCCTCATCTTCGGCAATTTTGGGGCGCCGCGGATGGGTATCGCCGGCGCCGGGTTGTCAGGTTTCCTTTCCACCTGGGTCGGTCTGGCGGTGATGATCGGTTGGACTGCGCTGCGACGCTATCGCCGCCCTCACGCTCCTTTCGATGTGCGCACGCTCTCCCGCAGCCTCACCTGGAGCATCTTGCGGTTGTCCATTCCCAGCGCGATCGCGACCGTCGCCGTAATGAGCGGTTTCATGTTGTTCTCGGGAATCGTGAGCCACCTGGACACGATTTCCAAAACCGCGCTGGTGAATCCGCTGTGCCCCAACGGTCGAGCCGAAGCCGTCAACAGCGCAGCCACCACCGTCATCGTCGGGATCCTCAAATTGACCTTCACCGCTTGCCTCGCCTTCGGAACTTCCACCGCCACGCTGGTCAGCCAGTCGCTCGGGGAGGGCAATCCGGAAAAAGCGGCTCGCTTCGGCTGGGTATCGGTACGGCTCGGCCTGCTTATTTTCGGGGTGGTCGGGCTTTTGGAAGGCGTAATTTTTCCCCGCGCAATCTTGTCGCTGTTCACGCGGAGCCCGGCGGTGCTGGACGCGGCGCTCTTGCCGCTGCGGCTAATGGGCCTCTGCACTCCTTTCATTGCAGTCGGGATGATCCTGACGCAAGCCCTGTTCGGCGCCGGCAACACTCGCTTCGTTATGGTAGTGGAGCTCATCCTCCACTTTTGTTGCTTGGTGCCGCTCGCCTGGCTCTTGGGGATCACTTTCGATCTGAAACTGGTGGGGATCTGGTCGGCGGCGGTGATCTACGTTCTCTTGCTCAGCACGGCGATGTGCATCAAGTTTTGGCGCGGCGACTGGAAGTCCATCAGGATTTGATGCCCCTCCGCGGGGGGGGCGATGCGAGGCCGTCCGTCTATTTGGAAAAATCGAGGTTCACTGGCGCGGAGTGCGGCGGCGGAAGAACGGCCTCGGAATGCATCTCGCGCGCCGTGCTCGGGCAATGGCACCCGACAGACTCGAGCCGAATATCTGCAATCCAGGCCCTTCCTGGTCCCGACAGGAGCAGGCCGAGCGAAATGGTTTTTGCATTGAACGGCACCTTACTCACCAGTGCGTATCTGACAAAGTCGTTGGTTCCGACGATGGGACGCGAGTACATATTGTCGAGGAGCACTGACCGGGGCATGCCGGCCACCCGCAGAAATGCTGCCGCGC
>DASXTY010000557.1:0-2059 GCA_036505155.1 Polyangiaceae bacterium
GGGGTCTGCATCCATCGGCCACGGGATCCATCAACCTCGACAACCGGGCTGGCGCGCTTGGAATTACCCGGGGCAACATTTATCCGCTCGATCTGTTCCACGCGGAGCGCCACACCGATCAGTCGCATTTCCGGATCGACACCAACCTGCAATTTACCAACTGCGGCACCATCATTCCGTGGGTCGGCTGACCTTTTTTGATGCGATCTACAGTCTCAGCACACTAGCCCGGCTGCGGGTAAATGTGCGAACAAACACGGGGGGACGAGCGGGCGCTGGACCCGTCCTGCCGACTGCCGCAAACTGCTTGCCTTCGGATGCACCAGCCGAGCGATCACCCCGACGCGCAAGCGAAGGCGGCGGAGCCAGACCCCAAAGTAGCTGAGCCAAGCGACGTCGCCGACGCCAGCGCCGACGCGTCTCCGAAACCCGCTCCCACCGACTCTATCGAGGTCGCAGCCAAAGAGTCGCCGGAACCGGCTCCGGTTCAAGCCGCCGCCGCACCACCCGAAGCCCTGCGCGCGTCGGTTCCGTCCGCAGTGCCCGCTCGAAAGGGCGGTGTCTCGCCACCCACGCAAGTCACAACCAATCTCAAGGCCGGCGGCGCGCGCCAACGTTCCGAGCCACCCTCCGAGGGCGCCGAGGCGCTCTGGGGCGGGCGCGTGCGCATTTTGGACGAGTTGGGACGAGGGGCAATGGGAACCGTCTTGCGCGCACAAGATGTGAAGCTGCAGCGCGAGCTCGCGTTGAAGGTTGCCTCCACGCCACGCAATCAAATGCCGCCCGCGCTTTTGGCGCGATTCGTGGAAGAAGTGCAGATAACCGCGCAGCTCGAGCATCCGAACGTGGTGCCGGTTCACGATCTCGGGATCGATCCGGACGGCCGCGCTTACTTTTCGATGAAGCTCGTTCATGGCCAGTCCCTGGAAGAGATTTTGGACAAGCGGGCCGCCGGCGACCAGAAAACCCTGGGAGAATTCGGGCTCCGCCGCCTGCTCGACGTATTTTTGCAGGTCTGTCAGGCCATCGAATACGCGCATGCCCGTGGGGTCATTCATCGCGACTTGAAGCCGGCCAACATCATGGTGGGGGACTTCGGAGAAGTGCTGGTCATGGACTGGGGGGTTGCAAAGCTGCTCGGGCACTCGGAACGAGACGATTTCTCGGACCAGATTTCGCAAACCGGAAATGAAAGCGTTCCACCCGGATCCGCCAAGGACACCAGTGCGCCGCGATCCGCGAAGCAGAGCATTGCGCCCCGATCTGCCAAACAGAGCATCCCCCCCCGAACCGCCAAAGAGAGCATCGCGCCCTCGGATCCCGTGAGGTCGGTGCGCGGAAGCAACCAGGCTTTCGCCACCCAGAGAGGCGCGCTGATCGGAACGCCCGCATACATGTCCCCGGAGCAAGCGGCCGGGCGTCCAGCGGACCAACGCAGTGACGTGTATTCGCTGGGCGTCATCTTGTTCGAGATCCTCTGCGGTCAAGTGCCGTTCGACGACGATGACCCCAAGGTGGTGGTTGCGCGTGTGCTGGAACAGCAGCCGCCCAGGCCCTCCGAGATCAAGCGGGCCGTGCCTCCCGGCCTGGAAACCCTGTGTTTACGCTTGCTCGAGAAAGATCCCGCGCAACGCACCATCACCATCCCGACCATCCGAGCCCACGTCCACAACTATATCGAGGGAATCGGCCGCGACTACGGCCGCGAGTCGCTTTGGACCACCGTCGGTTGGAGCGTCGGCGCCTTTCTGCTGTTTGCGTTCCTGGTCTGGTATTTGACCGGCGAACCGGTGGCCGTGGTCCTCGCGCTGGGACCTCCGGCGTTTTTGAACGCGGTCGGGTGGTTTTTGGTGGTGCTGGCTTTAGGTTACCCGCTCTGGGCCATTTACGCGGGGTTTCGCCAGAGCCGGGTCCCGGCGGATCGCTTTAAGCCCCCCGACCCAGCTCAGATTTTCGTGTCCGGTTACTTGGCGCACCGGACGTTTGCCGCCAGCGTCGCGCCGCTGTTCCAGCTGATTTTCATCATCGAGTTGCTAACGGTCGCGGTGGTTCGAGCTTC
>DASXTY010000558.1:0-1755 GCA_036505155.1 Polyangiaceae bacterium
CGGAACGCGATGTAAAAGGGGAGGCGCCGAAACGGTCGCGCGCCGTGTTGCTCTCGACGCTGGTCTTGTTGCTGGGAGCTGGGGGCGCGGGGGCGGTCTTCTTTATGCGGCGTGCCGAGGAGTCTCCCAAACCCATTCCCAGTCACTCCGAGTCAGCCGGTATCACGGCGATGCTCCCGTCCGTTGCGGCATCGGCACCCCGACCCCTGGAGACGCAACCCGCGGCGCCGGCTGCTTCCGTGGCAGAGAAGATGGATCCGGTTGGGGTTCGCATCACTGGAGCCCCGCCGGACGCTCAGGTGTATCTCGGCAAGGAGCGGCTGGGACCCGCGGACTCCGAAATCCGATTGGCTTTTGGGCGACAGCCCGTCGAGCTCACGCTTATGGCGCCGGCCTTCAAGCCGGCGGCGTTGTCGGTAACGCCGGACCGCAGTCAAACCATTGCTGCGCCGGCATTGCAGCCGGTGCGTGCGCGCGGACCGCGCGCTCAGCAAAAGGAATATGAAAATCCATTTTAGGGAGCTTACGGGACTCCGGGCGCCACTCTATCTCGTCGGTTTGCTGCTCGCCGGCGGCTGCGCCAATCTTCAGCCAATCCCAGCGGGCAAATGCGGCAACGCGGTGGTGGAAGGGGGGGAAGACTGCGATTCCTTCTCCTCTAGGGGAATGGACTGTCGGCCCCCGGGGGTTCCGGGCGCGTGCCGTTTCGATTGCTCCAAAGGCCAGGCTTGTGCTCCCGGTTTTTTGTGCGGGGCCGGTGGAAGTTGCCGGGCGCCGGCGGGAAATTTGAAGCTCAAATCGGAAATCCGGCGCGAGGAAATCACCGGACTCCTGATCCCCGGGGACTTCGATGGAGACGGGATTATCGATCTGCTCGGGGCCTCTCGCTCCGATGTTATGGTTTCGTATCTGGGAGAGAACTTCAAAGAAGACGCGACGGTAGACCTATTTTTCTCCCGAGGTACGGCCCCCATGGCGGCAGGGCACCTGACCGATGACCAGGCGGCGGACGTGGCGTTTGCCGATCTTTTTGGGGTGGGGGTAGTTCGCGGCACCCAAGATCGTCAGCTTTCGGGCACGGTGTATCCGACTTATTCGGTTCCGCTTGCTCAGATCGTGATTTTCGCCGCCGATACCACCGCTAATTTTGCCGGCGATGAAGCGCTCGCGGTCATCGACCTTCCAGATCCGACGATGATGCGGACCGGTGCCACGGTGGTTCAAGTGGATCTCGGCATCCAGGCGACGCCTCGTTATTTTCTCACCGACGCGAACGCTCTGCCGTCTCTGGATACGCAAAGCGGCAATCTCGGTCCAGTTGCCACTGGCAGGCTCGACCCGAGCAAGCCCTGCGAGCAGTACGTGCTGGCGTTTCCGGATAAAGTGTTCGTGGGCACTCCCTGCGAGTCGAGCGGCAAGATCAACGGGCAGCCCTTCGATCCGGGTGCGATGGCTCCGCCGAAACCGGTTCCGATTCCACTCTTGTCGGTAGACCTCAGTCGGTGCCTTATCCAGATCGACCGCGCTTTCGTGGTGGATGCCGATGCGGACGGCAAGCTCGACCTCGTGCTCGCGCCCAAGGGGCCAGCCGGCGCGCAGCCGTGCTTGGTGCGCGGCCCCATTAACTTTGGTGAGCCGCCTGTGCCACCCACGCCGATTCAAGCCGAGCCATATGGACTATTCGTTCTTCAGCAAAGCAGCGATCAGCCATCGGTAGTGGAGCGAGCGTTACAGATCGCGCACTTGAATTCCGAC
>DASXTY010000559.1:0-4482 GCA_036505155.1 Polyangiaceae bacterium
TGGCCGTTCACGCTGGCGTCCTTAGCGGGATCTCGAGCCCCAGGCCGCTCGACCGGGACCACTTGCCCGCGAAGCGACCGGCCCGGAGGCCTATGGGAGCCTCATTTGCGCAGAGACCGGCCTGCCGTCGGAGCCGGTGATCGCCGATAGATCATCTGAACTCACAATTAGCCGACTACATCGAGTCCGGAATCGGACTCTGAGTCAGTCAAACCATGGTGCCTTTTTGCATCGTTCTCACCATATGTGAAACGTGACATGGCATGCGGCCTCCGACGGACATCGATTCCGTGAGTCTTTGAGCGAGAGCGAAACGCACGCGCTCGACAGGCTACGCTTGCGCGCCCCCACTCAAACGCTTCCAAACTCTCTCTGCCTGGGCGAGCGAAATCGAAGCTAAACTAGAACTAGTTCACTCGACTGTTCAGTATGAACGCGGATTTTACGGGGGTTGAGCTGAGCGCCGCCGGACTGTCGTTCACCAGGTACTGACCGACTGTGGTCAGAGCGCCGAAGCTCCCCGAGTTCGACATTTGGTTGTTGTCGCCGTGCCACATCCAGTAGAAGCTGTTTAGCAACCTAGCGTAGCTCCCGTCCCACACCTGTTGGTAGGTCGTCGCCGTATTGCCCCATGCGTTGTCGATGCCCTCTTGGAACAGGCAGGAGCCGACCAGAATTGGGTGGTCGAACGCCTTGGCCTGATCGAGCCAACTGCTGACGTTGTTCCCCACGTTTGAGTACATCTGGACCCCGAAAACCACGTTGCGGAGCGGGTCGGCATCGAAGACCGCGTCTCCATGGTTGAGGACCGTGTCTAGCTCCTGCCCGTAGCCGGTCGACAGGAGCTCGAGCGGGGAGGTGTAGCCGAGCTGTCGCATCCTGCCGATGACGTTGATGGAGTCGCTTTGCCATCTGTCCCCCTGACCGCGGTAATTGACCTCTCCCTGGGCGTGCAGCGTCACGTAATCGGCGTACTTCGATATCGTCGAGACCGTGATCGGGTCCGCCCAATCCACGTTTGCGACGGAGACCCACATGTGGTTCTCGATGATCGCCTGATGCAGCATCGAATCCAGCTCTCCGGGAAGGCTGCCAAGGATACGGATGGCGTTCGTCCCGGTCCTGGCGATCTCCGGTACCTGGCTCCCAGTCGCGTCGGCCGGGGCGTTCGGGTTCCAGCGGGCGACGTGCTCGACCCCGCGTAGCACGACCGTCTCGCCGTTGCCGTCGACCAGGTTGCGCCCCGCCACGTGTAGCCCGGCGGGCGTCGCCGTGCCGCTGCCGTCGCCGCTGGGCGATCCACCCGCGTCATTCGGCGATCCACCCGTGTCGTTCGCCGATCCGCCCGCGCCGCCAGCGTTGCCTCCGGCCTTTGACGAATCGACACACGCGCCGGTGAGAAACGGCAGGAACAGCCACGCGAGCTCCAGAACGGATCGTCCTGTCCTGGGTCGATGGGAGATCGCGCAGGTGCGAGTGAGCATGCTCGATTCTACGTCGATTCGGGCTAGAGTTACTACTAGCGGATAACCACCGTGACACAGGAGCCGTCCACGGCGTTCGAGCCCGAGCAAGTGCTCACTTCATAACCAATTGCTGGAATTTGCGCCGGATTCAGGTTTTTCTTGTCAAAGCAAAGGAGAGATGTCGGCGTTTCGACTACCTTTTCGCAAAAGAAGACCGTCTGCCCCGATACGACGCGATCGATCCAGGTCAGATGCTTTCAAAACGTGCATCTTGACGAGTCCAACTTTGCAGTCAATCTAGTGCGACGCGGTCCGGTGCGCACTATGGAGCATAGCGGACGTAATCGACGGCATCGAAGATGCTACTGCCGAGCGCCATGATCGGTGGAGAAGCGGAGAACGCGGGCGCGAGGTCGTCGTCGAAGTGGGATTGAGTGCAGCCATTTGATCGCCCTGTTGATCGGTTCAGCGCCACTTATCAAGATGCCACGCGCAAGACGTCCTCTGGTCGCTGAAGGACTCGGTTTCTAGTGACGTCATCCTGTCGGTTGCGCCAGCGGGCAAGGAACCAAGTTGGTCGCGTCGATTACCGCGGAGGGCATCCAGCCGCTAGTAGAGTCCAAACCCGGTCATCGCGCTGTGAGTCCCGGATGTCCGGCGACGCGTGAGGCTGCAGAAGGCCAGGCGTGCACTCCGAGCGGCGCTTATTGCGTCTACGATCGCCTGGAGTGGTTCTGCAGCGAGTGCTTCAGCGGTTACCCGGGCTTCCCGCTCGACGGGTGCTTTCGCTCCCGGCATATGGCAATGCGCCGCCAACGCGGTGACACCCGCTTGGTGAGCGCGGATCGATTCTCGGGCGGATTGGTGTGAAACGGCTAGGTTGGCTGGCACAAACCTTCGGCAATCCGCTCAGCAGTGGTCTGGGCCTTGGTTTGCGGCTAAATTACCGCGGATGTCGATATCGTTGATGATAAGTTTGCCCAGCGGGGTCCGAACCGCGGTCGCGGAGCGTCGCATGAAGACCTACCTCTTTCCGGTCGAGCTCAAGGAGGAGGAGGACGGACGTTTGGTCCGCCGTTTGTCCCTCGCTTCCCGGTTGCGCCACCTGGGCGCGCACGCGCGAAGAGGCATTAAGAAACATTCGCGAAGCCGTCGAGGCCTATGTTGAAGATATGGTGCACGCTGGTGACGCGCTCCCCAGTGACGTTCGTATTCTCGATGCTCCGGCTGTAAGCATCACTGTATGATTCCGAGGGAGCTACGCGCGGTCACTGCAAAGGACATCATCCGCGCACTCGAGGCTGATGGGTTCCGCTGGACCGGGGGAAGGGGAAGGCACCGCGTGTATCGACACGAACCAGACCCTCGGAACCGCCCCCGCCCACGCCAGGGGAAACATCCCCATCTTTCGTAATGATCCCGCCGCAGCCGATAGCAAGGCTACCGCCCATCATCACCATGGTCCGAAACATGGGATGCCGTGATGCGCAATCGGGGTTCGCCTTCGAACCCAGGTGCTTCCGCGCGGGGGAACCTTCGGCCAAGAGAGCGCGCTGCCCCGCGTGCAATCGCTGCATCCCGGTTATTTTGAGCTCCCCACCAACGCATTGCAAGCGGAATTACTCTGCTCGATTCATCGGTCCACCATCGACCAGCGGCTTGCATGATTCGGCTCTTTTGCTCCAGCGCGCACTTGGCCTATGCTTTGAGACGCCAATGGACCGCCGCACCGCGCTTGGGGCTATCGTGAGCTTGCCCATGATCACCGCGTGTAGGAGTGGGGCGACGCCAGGGCAGGCTGAGCGACCCATGTCAATTGAAATGGAATCGGTGAAGACCTTGGAGCAGCTCGGGTTTCATTGGAAGGCGCTGGACCCATTCCTGTTTTGTGTTCATCATGAGGACGCCTATCCAGCGGGCAACGACAGGCTGGGTACTTCACGAATCGCAGCGTGTTAAGCTTGCCGCGCCTAGTGCATGGCCGACAAAGCACACCCTCCTCCTTTACAACGGGACCCGGTGCCGGCTCCGCCGCCACCCCCCAGAGCGGCGCCCAGTTCCGGGCCTCCGCCGCCCCCCGACCGCGCAGCTTCGCGGGACGGGTCACTTCCGTCTCCTCGGGTGAAAACGGTGCCCGAGTCGCCAGCCGCTCGGGAAGTGCACGAGCTCGACCAGCGGCTGATGCATGCGCGGGACTTGCTCGACGCCTGCGAATCGGAGCTCAAGGGCCTCCCTGAGAAATTGCGGTCAGCGCGCCTTCATTACGAGTGCGCAAGGCTCCTGGAGATGCCGATCGGGGACTTGATGGCCTCGGCGGATCACTATGAAAATGCACTCGCGCTCCAACCCGATCATATCCCGAGCCTGGAGGGGGCGCGCCGGGTGCTGATCCAGTTAAAAAGCTATGAGGCAGCCGTGCCCCTGTTCGACGCCCAAGTGCGCCTCACCGCGAGCCCGCGGCAGAAGGCCTTGCTGCTCTACAGCAAAGCGCAACTGCTCGAAGATCAGATGGGCCTGACGCACGAGGCGCGCCAGGCTTTCGAGACCGCCGCCGATTTCGACGCCCAGGACTTGTCTCTGCTCAAGGCAGTCGAGCGCGCCAAAGTTCTGGCGGGCACCTTCGACTCGCTGGATCGCATCCTGGAACGGACTGCAAGCTCGCCCGGCGCCGATGCGCGCTACCGGGCCGCCAAGATCTGCGAGCGAGCGCGCCTCGCGGAAGTTCACAAAGGTGAGAGCCGTATTGCGACCGAGCTGTATTTCACGGCGCTGGACCTCGATCCGGAGGCGCCTGGCGCGCTGATGGCGCTCAAGCGTCTCAACTACGCCCAGCAGCGCTGGCGAGATCTGGTGGAGGTGCTGGGCCGGGAGGCAGAGCAAACCCCCGACCCGCAAGAACGTGCGCTGGTCAACTTGCACATCGCCAGCTTGGAGTTGGAGCGCTTGGGCAACCTGGACGCTGCCATGGCCGCGCTGCAACGCGCGGCAACGGACGCTCCAGCGGACCGAATGGTGT
>DASXTY010000560.1:0-7494 GCA_036505155.1 Polyangiaceae bacterium
CGCGGCGTGCTGGTCAAGACCATCGGCGACGCGGTGATGGCAGCATTCGCTTCCGAACGAGACGCAATTGAAGCGAGCGTGGAAATGCAGCAAGCGCTTCCTGGTTTTCGTGCTCAGAATCCAGAAGCAGACTTCGCATTCCTAAAGGTGGGAGTTTTTGCAGGACCCTGTTACATGGTTACCGCAAACGACACACTCGATTACTTCGGTCAGAGCGTGAACGTGGCTGCACGCCTGCAAGCCACGGCAGGCCCGGGAGAAGTGGTTTTACCGAGCGAGCTCGCCACCCAGGCCGAAGCGCAAGGATGGCTAGGCGGAGCCAATGTGTCGGGTCATTTCGTGCCGGAGCTCAAGGGCATTGCCGAAAAGCTCTCGCTGGCGCGGGTGGTGCTGGACCCACCGTCGTCGTCACCACGCGCCCTGGCCTAAGGACACTGGAAGCGAGATGCCTGCTCGCGGGAATTTTTTAGTGATACGTCACGATGAACGCGGGAATGATGCTGAAAAACTGATACTTTTCGGCGATGTCCACCTTGGTGTTGTCGATCACGTTGTCGTAGGTGTAGTTGTGCGCCATCCCGGCGTAAACGAAACGCAAGTGGCCCCCGATACTCCATTGCTTGCCGACCCAGCCTTCCCATCCCACACCGGCGCCAACCAGAAAGCCCGAAGCATCGCCGCAGGTTTTTTTGGGACCATCGATGGGATTGCCGCATCCGAACGGTGGCGGCGGATCGACAGGATCGATGGTGAGGGTTCCGCTCGCCAACCCCAGTAAGGCTTGAGCGTGAAACCCCTGTTCGGGATTGAAGTAGTAGTTTACGAACCCGACCAGGGAACCCAGGGAAAACTCGCCCTTGTTGCTGATCTCCACTCCGTTTTCCTCGACCGTGGAGCTGGCCAGCGCGTTAGTCAAAACGCCGGCGCCGATCACCAAGCCATCCACCGGCGTTCCACCGAGCAAAAACTCGAGGCTTGCACCCATACCACGCGCTGAATGCTCGAACTTGATCCCGGCTCCGCTCACGCTTTGTGCGACTGATCCCCATCCTATCCCAACGCCAAATTGCAGAAAGAAACCGTCGTGTCGATGAACCGTCGGGTCCGGGACTGGGATGGGGGGCGGTGGCGGTCCCCAGGCGGGAGGTCCGGGCGGTGTCCCGTAGGGTGCAGGAGCACCATAAGGTTGAGGTGCAGCCGGTCCATAAGGCGTCGGTTGTGGAGCGGGACCGGCTTGTTGCGTGGGAGCTGGTTGCGCTCCGGGCGTCTGCTGTGGTGCCGGCGCAGCCGACGGTTGCGGTTGCGCGCTAGTGGGCGGCGGGGGTGCAGGTGCCCCGGGCGCGGGTGTTGTTGATGTCGCTGGCGGGGGTGGTGGCGGTGCGGGCGGCGTGGACCCCTGCGGTGTCTGCGACCAGGCGGATGAAGTCCAAAAGGTGAGCGTCAAGGCCCACAGCCATCGAAGAGAAGCTCGAAGCGCCAACGCCCAAATTGGACGCGATAGCTCGGGTGGAGTAAAGATAAATCGTACGCGTTCTCCGCTCGAGCTCAGGCGTCACCGCAAGAACAAAGCTTTCAGCAAGCTCTTCTGCATCGGGCTATGCGCTGCACAGATCCTGCTCGAGCCGAGCGGCCTGGCCACACCGAAAGCGCGAGCCGCGTCTTCCGAATCCGAGCATCCACCATCCGAGGAGCCGGTTGTCGCGCCTCTCGAGGTGGGAGTGGAAGCGTATACGGTCATCACGTTTGCGAAGGTGTGTCGTGCAGAAGTGGATGGGGTGGCCTGTGATCGCGGAACCAATGCCGTCGGTTTGGCCATCGTGCCGCGCTGGCGTCTCGCGTCTTGGGTGTCGGCGGGAGTATTGGCCGCCTTCGGAACCAAGCCCAAGTCCGAGCAACGCGTTTCCTCCACTGGCGTAATCCGAAACGACTCGCAGCGCTTCTGGCGGCTTGCGCTCGAGGGGCGCATTCACCCCTTCGGATGGTTGCGACCGGACCTGTGGCTCGCGGCTGAAGGTGGCATCGCCAGCCTCACCGACTCCTCGGAAATACTCGGAGCGAGCCCGGAGTCGGCCACTTATTACGCGCCTTCAATCGGGGCAGGGCTCGGTATTGACTTTTACGTTTTTGACCGGGTGGCTCTGGGCCTGGAAAGTCGCGCGCTGCTTCTATTTTTTGGGAAACGGGCGCTTTCGACAGAAAGTTACGCGCCGGATAAGAGGAGTTACGGGACGCAGCCCGGGCTCTGGCTGGCCTTAACCGCGACAATTCGTCCCGCGCTGTAGCGACCGGCACCTCCACCCACCTTCTCCTACAGCGTAGCTGCAGAAAAGCCTGAAAGTTCGGGGATCCTACGGCGTTCTTCGTACGTCACAAGGTTTGCGATGGCTCGAACGAAAATTGGTCACGAAAGCGGCGCTCAGCGCCACTCCAATATTGGAGAAACAGGCAGAGTGCGAGCCCGGCACAGGGACTATCATGGTGAGCCTCGGTAAAGTGGTCATGATTTCCAAGCCGGCGGTAAACGGTGTTTCGTCAAAGGAGGAGATGGCGACCTCCGAAAGGATGGTCGCAGCGGCGTCCACCGGTGACGATGCCAGTATCGAAGCTGCGTTAACGGCGGGCGACTACTCGACGGCGCTTTCCCTGTGCAGCCGCTATCACGCGAGAGCGATCGGACGCGTGTGCATGGCGCTGGTGGGGAGCCAGTCCGAGGCGGAGGACTTAGCTCAAGACACGCTGCTCAGCGCACATGATGGATTTGCTGGATGGCGGCGGGAAGGGTCGGTGCGCGCGTGGCTTTTGGGCATCGCGCGACGCAAGTGCGCCCGGCACTTGGAGACCCGAGCGCGACAGAGCCGAAAACTGGCGCTGGTCGCCAACCAGGGCACCTCCATGTCCAGCGACGAGCTAGCGCTCCAGCGTCAACGCGCGGAGCGAGCTCGCGCTGCCTTGGAGCAGGTTCGGCCGAGCGAGCGGGAAGCGCTTATCCTACGTTACAACGCGGAGCTCAGCTTCCAGGAGGTGGGATTAGCCTGCGGCATCGACGAAGCCACCGCGCGAAAGCGGGTGTCACGAGGGATCGCGCGCCTGCGCGACCTTTTGCAGGAGGAGGAGCAAACATGACAGACCAATCGAAATCTGAAATTCTAGAGGGGTCCGAGCTGTGTCGCGAAGTGAGGGATCGGCTCAGCGAGATTCTGGACGGATCGGCGCCGCCGAATCTATACGAGCACCTCTCCGAATGCGATGCTTGTCGCGATGCCCGGCACGAGGCCGAGCAGGCGGTGCATTTGGCAGCGGAGACGGGATCCGACTATGTTGCTCCCGCCGATTTTGAAGCGCGCGTATTAAAAGCTCTGGAGCAACGACCGGCGGCCGCTGAGACATCCGGCGTAAAAGATGCTCTGGATGCCAGCGGCGAACAGCCGGCGTTTGCTCTGCCGTCCGATACTCGGAAAGCCGCTCGGAAAGCCGCGAGTGCCGAAAAAGATCGGTCGAGCCAGCCCGCTGGGGAAGGCAAAAAGCTCGAGAGCGCGGACGACGAGGAGTCTCAAGAGGAAGAGGCCGAAGCAGAGGGAAAAACCGCGCCCATCCCGATCGCGGCGTGGATCGCACAGCACAAGCGCGCGGCATGGGGCACGCTGGCCGCTGTGGCTGCGGTCGCCTTGTTTTGGCTCGGAACTCGGTACAACCGCGGCGCGAGTCAAGATGCGACGACGCTGTGGCGCGGTCGGGTCGCTCATGTGGCGCGCGCGGGATCGTCGGCAGCCGGTTTTCAGCGCTGCAGCCCCAGCGGGCAACCCTGCACCACGCTTTCATCCGGTGGTGAAGTCCCTGCCGGCTCGTTGCTGGAAACGGACGAACGGACGCGCGCTTATATCGAGCTGGAGGACGGGTCGCGCATCACTCTGGATCGCTCGACCCGCCTGCTGTTGGGCACGGGTGAAGGGCGGCGTGCGCGCCTGGAGCGCGGTGCTCTGGTCGCAGAGGTGGCCCATCGCGCGGGTGAGGCGGCGCGCTTTGAGACCAGCCACGGACTGGTCGAGGTGCTGGGAACCAAGTTTGCCCTTCGCGCCGGACAGGACTTTGCGAGCGTCGAAGTTAGCCAGGGGCAGGTGCGCCTAGTGGATGACCAAGCCCGCGCCGTGCTGGTGCGCGCTGGCGAAATCGGCCGATTGGAACCGGGTGCGGCTCCCGAGGTGAGCGCGGCTCCGGAGCTGGGCCAAGCGCTGGCCTGGAGCGAATCGGTGCGGGCCCAGCCGGAAAGCGAGCTTTTGGCCCGGGGGTTCGGCGAGCTCAAAGCCAAAAAACCGGGCACCGACCAGGAGCTCGACCGCGCGGTATCGCTCTCATCGCATAAGGTGAACGTGCGCATTTCGGGGGCGATGGCGCGCACCGAGGTGGAAGAAATCTTCACCAACCAAACCGATCAAGTGCTGGAAGGCATCTATCGCTTTCCCATGCCGCCGGACTCTCAGGTTGAGCGGTTGGCGCTGGATGTGGATGGAAAGATCGAAGAGGGCGCATTCGTGGAACGCGACCGCGCGCAAAAGATCTGGCGCGGCGCCATCGTGGTGGCTTCCGGACAGAAGCCGAAGCCCCAGGAGGAAATCATTTGGGTTCCCGGACCGTGGAGAGATCCGGCTTTACTCGAGTGGCAACGGGGCAATCGTTTCGAGCTCAGGATTTATCCCATCCCCAAGCGCGGCACTCGCCGCGTGATCCTGGCCTACACCGAGCTGCTCAAGCCCAGCGCCGGCGTCCGGCGGTACAGCTATCCGCTGGCGCACGACCCGGCGGGTTCCACTCAGGTGGACCGGTTCGACGTGGACATTCAGGTGCGGGGACACGATCCGCGCTTCGGAGTGCGCACGGCGGGATACGCGCTCGAACACGGGGGGGATAGCTCGGTCCAGACGCTGAAACTTTCGGCGCAGCGCTTCGTTCCGAGCGGCGATTTGACCGTCGAATACGCGCTTCCGGACCGCTCGAGCGAGCTCAGCGCATGGGCATACCGGGACGATTCGGCCGCTGCAGCGAAGTCGATTTCGGGAACGGTCACCGGAGGTGCTGACACCTATGTCGCGCTGTCGCTGCGCCCCAAGCTCCCGCGAGCGCAGGACGATGCGCACCGGGACTTCGTGTTGGTGGTGGACTCAAGCCGCTCGATGTACGGAGAAGGTTATCGGCGCGCGACGGCGCTTGCAGCGCGCATCGCGCGCGAGCTCGATCCAGAGGACCGGGTTGCGCTCCTGGCCTGTGATACGACGTGTCGGGCGCTGCCGGGCGGCCTTCGTGCTCCCGGAAACGAAACCGCTCGCGAGGCACAGCAATTTCTCTCCACCGTCACGCCCGAAGGCGCGTCCAACGTGACGGCGGCCGTCGCGGCGGCCGTGCGCGCCGCCCCCGCCGAACGCGGGCGGAGCTTGCGCATCGTGTACATCGGCGACGGTACGCCCACTGTAGGGCCCATCTTGCCGGGGCTCGTCACCCGCGCGGTGCAAAACGTGCTGCCCGCCGAGCGCGGGAGCGTCAGCGCGGTTGCGGTGGGGTCGGACTGGGATCCGGACACGCTCAACGCGCTGGCGCGCGCCGGCGGCGGCGTTGTGTTGCCGTACGTCCCGGGTGAGAGCATTGCAGAAACCGCCTACGCTCTGCTCGGAGGAACTTACGGCGCCTCGCTCCGCGATGTGAGCGTCGAGCTCCCTGCCAGCTTGTCGGAAGTCGCGCCAAAACAGCCGGGCACGGTGGTCGCTGGAAGCGAGACCATCGTGGTCGCGCGCGCACTGGGCGACCGCGTGAGCGGCGACGTCGTCCTGCGCGGTAAGCTCGCTGGCCGCCCATTCGAGCGCCGATACCCGCTCAACCTGAACGCAACCTCCGCGCGCGGCAACGCCTTCGTGCCGCGCCTCTTCGCCGCCGAACGCATCGCCGATCTGGAACGCGAAACCGCAGCCGAAGCCAGGACGCGCACCATCGAGCTGTCGCAGCGATTTGCCGTCGCAAGCCGGTACACTTCGATGCTGGTCCTGGAAAGCCCGGCGATGTTCCGCGCTTTCGGGCTCGACAACGCTCGCCGCACACCGCAGTGGACCGGTGAAGAGGAAGCGCAAGGCGAGACGGGCGTGCTGGAAGCGGAAACACCGTCGGTGGAAGCATCTGGAATGCTCGCCAGCAAGGAAAAGAGCGTCGCAGCGGATTCGGAATTTTCAGTTGGGGGGGTGGCCGCGCCCGCGGGTACGTCAGCTTCGCGGGGCGCGTCGGTCCACGCTGCAAAAAAGCCCTCGTCCGCGCAGCCGTCGCCTCCGCGACCAGCGCCCGAGCCGAAGAAGGCCGAATTGAGCCGCGCCGAGGACGCCCCCTCCCCCGCTCCGGCCCCTCAGGCGTCGAACGGCCTGGGCGATAATTTTGGCGCGCGTGACACTCGCCGCTCCTTTACCATGGACGAAGGATCGACACGTTTCGTCGAACCGCGTCGTCGATGGATACCCATGCGCCGCATTTGGGAACGCGCCGGTAGCGTGTTCACTGATCGCCTCATTCCCAAGACCGCCGATGCCGCGCAGATCACCCAATCCGAGTTCAAGCTCCGTGAAAACGAAAATGACCGCGGCGCTCTGGTCCGCCTTTACACTCTGTACACGCTATCCAGTGACATCGATCGCGCCGCTCAGCTCGCGCAGCACTGGTCGGAAAAAGAACCGCTTGATTCCCGAGCGCTCACGGTGCGCGCCGATATGGCAGCCCGGATGGGGGAGCGCGACCTTGCGATCCGAATCCTGGGAAGCGCTATCGATGTGCGACCGGACGACGTCAAGGCGCAAATGCGCCTGGCGCGCCTGTTTCGATGGGCGCGGCGTCCCGAGCTCGCCTGCCCGCACAGCGTTGCCATGGCGCAGCTTCGCCAAGGCGATGCCGAGCGGCTTGCAGAAGCGGTGCGCTGCTCCCGCGAGCTCGGGGAAGCCTCGATGGCTCAGGATCTCTTCGACCTGGCTGACTCCAAAGTTCGGGATAGGGCCTCCGAGTTGCTCCAGAAGGATCGAAAACCCGAAGATTCGCTGAGCGGCGACCTCCGCGTCGAAGCCAGTTGGGATAATAGCGGAGTCGACGTCGACATCGGTCTCATTCATCCTGACGGCCATCGCGTCTCCTGGCTCGGCGCCCCCACCGCATCCGTCATCAGCGCCCGCGACGTCACCAGCACGTTCGGGGAAACGCTGGCGCTCCGCGGCGCCGAACCCGGCGAATACGTGGTCGAAGTCGTGCGCGGTCGCGGCTCCGGCCCGGTGCGCGGTTCACTGAAGATCAGCGTTGCCGGAAAAAGCCAGACGGTGCCGTTCTTTCTGCAGGGCCCTCGACAAACCGTGGCACTGCTCTCGGTGCGGATGGTGCCGAAGCTCGTGCCGGTGTGAAAATTCGGCAGATTCGGAGGCGGTGTGTGGCAGCGTGCAACACTTCTCGGGGCCGAGCACCTGGCGCAGGCGTGAGACGCAC
>DASXTY010000561.1:0-9394 GCA_036505155.1 Polyangiaceae bacterium
AGCAGGAGCTCATCAAGACCCTAAGGAAGTTGGCCTGGAAGCACCGCTCCCTGGCGGCGCGCGTAGGCCACACCGTGACGGAATCCCAGCTGCGCGCGGCGTTGCAATTTTTGGCTGGGCCGCCATCCAGGGCTCAAGAAAATTCCTCAAGCGCCAAGTAATAACGTGTCCCTCGACTCGCAGAGTGTCCGGCTGGTGCCCTTGGGAGGCTGGGGCGAAATCGGCATGAACTGCCTGGCCATCGAGCACTCGGACGACATCCTGGTGGTGGATTGCGGCTCGAGCTTTCCCTTCGACGACCTGGGGGTGGACCTCTATCATCCCAATTTCACGTGGCTTTGGGACCGGGCGGACCGAGTGCGCGGCGCTTTCATCACGCACGGTCACGAGGATCACATCGGTGGTCTTCCTTATTTGTTGCAGAAACTGAGGACGCCCATCTGGGGGCCTCCGCATGCGCTGGGGCTCATCGAGCGGCGGCTCCACGATCACGGATTCGACACCAGAGACTTGGTTTTGACCGAAGCGCATCCTTTGACAACTTACCGCGTCGGCTCGTTTTCGGTGGAGCCGATCCGGGTCTCGCACTCCATCGTGGAAGCCACGGCGCTAAAGCTCGAAACCCACGCGGGCATTATCATACACACGGGCGACTTCAACCTGGATCCCGATCCGCCGGACGGTGAACCGACGGACATAGCCCGCTTTCGCGCCATCGGCGACGCCGGAGTCGCACTCCTCCTCAGTGACAGCACCAACGTCGATACCGGCGAACGACTGGGCTCGGAACGTTCGGTGGGTCAGGCCCTGGAGCGATTGATCGGCGAGGCGGAGCATAGGGTGTTTTTGGCGATGTTCGCGAGCAACATCCAGCGCTTGATTTTGCTGGGTGAGATAGCCAAGCGGCGTGGGCGAAAGATTTGTCTGCTCGGCCGCAGTTTGACGCGGCAGGTGGAGGTCGCGACCGAAATGGGACGGCTACAGTGGCCGAGCGATCTTTGTGTCGGCCCGGAGCAAGCGCAAAAACTGCCGAGGGAGCAACTTCTGGTCCTAGCCGGAGGCACGCAAGCGGAGCGCAATTCCGCGCTCCGTCGACTGGCCGGCGGAACGCATCCGCTGCTCAGCGTTGAGACGGGTGACACCGTGATTTTATCCAGCCGAATCATACCGGGCAACGAGCGCCCAGTGCACGACATGATGACGGATCTATTGCGTAAAGGGGCGACGTTGCATTCGTGGAGGACGGATCCGGCGGTGCACACCAGCGGACACGCTGGGCGTTCCGAGCAGAGTCGCATTATCGAGTGGTTGCGGCCCCGTTGTTTCATCCCCTTGCACGGTACGCTGCATCACCTCCTCCGCCACGCGGAGCTCGCCAGAAGCCACGGTATCGGGCAAATAATGGTGGTTGAAAACGGCACAGCGGTGCTTTTCAACGGGCAGGAGCTTCGCCGCGATGGGGTGGTGCCGAGCGGGCGCGTTGCGGTCTCGGCAGCGGGGCGCCCACTCCCCGCTGAAACGTTGCAGCGACGAAGTCTCTTGGGTCGTGAGGGGATTGCGTTGGTTTGCGTGACGGTCGACAAAGACGTGAAGGTCGTATCCAGCACGCGCGTTTCAGCACACGGGGTGCCGGGGTTGGATCCCGATTCAGAAGAGCTCGAGCGCGTGGCCAAGACGGTGGCCAGCGCCGCGGCAAAATGGCGCAATGGCTCGCTCTCGGACCTCGAAATCGCGGTGCGGCGTGCGGCTCGTAACAGCTTGTTCGAGCTCGGTATGGGATCGCCGATTGTGGATGTGCAACTGCTCGAGGTTTAGGCAATTTCACGCCGAGGGCGGCGTCTGGCTTCGAAATAGCTCGACTCGCTCGAGGATCTGATCTTCCACCGGCACATCCCGCGCACCACGCTGCGCGTTCGCCAGGCGGCCCACCACGTCTAGACCCGCCTGTACCCGGCCAAACACCGCGTGCCGTCCGTCTAGGTGCGGCGTTGGTCCTTCAGTAATGAAAAACTGCGATCCGTTGGTTCCCGGCCCGGAGTTGGCCATGGATAAGATCCCAGGGCGATCATGCCTTAGCTCGGCGTGAAACTCGTCGGCAAAGCGATACCCGGGTCCGCCGGTGCCCCATCGCGCTCGGGACTGCGGGTCGTCGTAACGGCTCAGAGGGTCGCCGCACTGGATCATGAAACCCGGAATCACCCGATGGAAGCGCACGCCATTGAACATGGGCGTCCCCTGCATATTCTGCCCGGTCTTGGGGTCTTGCCACGCCATGGTTCCAGCGGCCAGGGCAACGAAGTTGGCGACGGTGCTCGGGGCTCGCTGCTCTTCGAGCTGGATGACGATATTCCCCTGAGTGGTGTACATACGGGCGTAGAGTTGTCCACTGCCGGAGACCTGAATGGGAGGGAAGCTGGGTTGGGTCATCGCCTCATTCCTTTCTTTACACGGCAAATGTGCGGCCGGTAATCTGGGAGCCGCAAGTGACGCAAGACTTGGGTACGTGTTCCTTGTGATAAACCTGCGCGCAAACCGGGCAGAGTCGCGCATCGCGTTCGAACGCAATCGGCTTTTGACTGGAAGCGCAATGGCGGCCAGCAATCTGCAACATTTCGATGGGGACCCGGGTCCCCGCGTTTTCTTGGGGTTGGGGGAGTGATTCCACCAAGTTGGCTTTTACGTCCAGGGCTTGGGGAACTCGCTCCACCGCTTCTTTCAAAATCCAAGAAACCGCCGCTCGGTGGGTGGAAATAGCGAGCTTTAGCAACGGGTCTCCTTCGAGCACGAGGGCGCCCCGATCCACGTGGATGCGCTGCATATCGCACCACGCTAGCCGCTTCAACTCGGTTCCATTTTCGATGGCCACCCCGGCATCCCCCACCCGCACCGGAAATCGAGCCAGGTCTCCATGCATCAGGCCTCCAACCACCCCCAGGGCCCCAACCACAATGAGGTATGGAGAATATTTGAATGGCGGGTCGCGTAGCCACTGTTCGTATACGCCAGCTCCCAAAACCAAGGCCCCCAACATTCCCGCACCCACCGCAATTTTGGTGGTTTGCAGGGCCTCCGGCTGGAAACGCCGTTCCGTGTGCGGCTGCTTGTCTGCCGCCTTCTGCTTGCGTTTTTTGGGCTGCTTGCGCTCTGGCATCAGTCGGCGCGAGCATAGCGTGAGCTCCGGCCGCAACCCAAGCGTCGAGGGTCTGGCCCCAACTCCAATGCTCCGGCGACACTTCGAACTCCGCGGATTTAGCGCCCGCGAGTGGAGCTTGCTCTGGGAGCTTCTGCTCCCCGACGGGCGAGCGCAGGCCCGGACGCAAGCCGCCGAAGGCGGATCTCGAATAGTCCCCCGTGAGGGAGGCGTGATTGCCCTGACCACCGGGAATCGGCTCAAAAAGTTGGTGACCACGCGTCTCGGGCGGGTCGATCCGAATAGCCAGCCATGGCCGGTGTCGCTTGAGGCGCTGGCGACACACCAAGAAGCGCGTTGGGCGGTTCAACTGCACTCGGGGGCGCTGGAAGAGCTTATGGATCGGTTGGGAGAAAGGCTCCGTCCAGAGCACGACACCACCGAGCAGGCGCTCGAGCTTTACGCAGTGGTTCGCGAGCTCCAAGCCGAGGGTGCGTTGATTACCTGGCCGTGGCGTCTAACCCACTTGCCGGTGATTGGAAAACGCTCGGTTCAGCGCGTGTTCGATGCGCTGTGCCCTGAAGGCAAGAGCATCGTGCTGGGAGCGTTCGAACATGCGGAACTCGCAACCTGTTTGGCCGCACGCCGCAACGGGTTAGGCTTCGATCGGATTTTGGGACCGGGAAGCTTGCGTCTCGAAATGGGTTTGCTTTCCGGTGATTGGACCAGGGACTACCGCTACGTGCTGCAGGCCGCACGGTCGCAGCTCGGGACGGTGGGGCTGGGCTGTTTTGCCAACGTCGACACGTATCGCCGCCTGCATGCGCATGCGAGTCCCGGTGCTTGGGCCGCCGCGGTGGCGTCGCGTGACGTCATCTTATCTCCGGTGGTTCCGGCGGTGGCGATACCTCTGGGAATCGACGCCGGCCGCGCCGCTTTGCTCGGAACTCGGCAATTGGCCGAAAGGCTCGGGATCAGCGCCGGCTTGGACCAGCTTCGCATGCTGCCGCTGCTCAGAAAACTGCTCAGCCACAAGCGGTAGTGCAGCGGCGGAGTGGGGCGGAGCACAAAAAACCGAAGGCGACCCGGTTTTGCCGGATCGCCTTCGAGGAGTCGCGGAGCTGGCGCCGAAGCGCCGGGCTCACGTCATCGTTAATGAGTTGGGTTCCACAGTCGATCCGCCAAGTTCGCGCTTGACCGGCTCGAGGTGGTGGTGGAGGTGTTAGCTGCCACAAGCTTTCGGGTTTTTGGTTTCGAGCCTTGCGACTGCAAAACCGGCAAACCCTTCCTGGCGCTCACTGTCGCCGCGCAGGAGCTTTCGCGGCGGCTCCAGGCCGCGCGCTGGGGAAGCGTGCTGTCAAGGCACGCGACTCGACTCCCTGCGGTCAGGACCTTAGCCACATCTCGCCCGGTTTAGGGGCTGGACAGGCGAGGGCCCTGAGCGCCTGACGTCGTTTCACATCCCGCCGATCTACTGCGGGCCGAGGCTCCTGAGCCGAGAAACCCGGCTCGCTGGAACCTGGCGCACGAACTCGCCGAACCGGCTTCGCGACGCCAACGTCAATGGCACCGCAGCTTGGATCCGTCGCATGGCCCTGTGGCATGCCACAGTTGGCCAAACGCTCGCGCGTCTGAATAAGGACGCCAGCAACCCAATTTTCAAAAAGACGAGTGCTCCGCGTTCGACGTGTTTGCCGGTCAGCCAACAGCTAGGCCGTTTGACCGCCGACGAGCCTCGCGTTTCACGCTGCGAGACACGCTTCGGCTCGACGCTTCGGAGGACCGGCGGATCTTTCACCTTGCCGCCTGCGCGAATGGTCGAAGCCGTGGGGTTCCTGGCCCCTCGCCCGGCACCCAGGGGTGCGCGGGCTAGAGACCCGGCTGGCTCCAGAGGGGCCGCGTGAAACGGCACAGTTGGGGCGCAACCCGGAACCTGTCAAACACTGTCAAAAGGCGAGCACACCCGCGAACCACTGAAAACCTCGCGCGACGCGTAACTTTTCAGTAACGCGCGCTTGCCATTGAAGGCAGCGAGCGGCAGAGCCGTTGAAGGAACAAGGCCCGGAGGCCCTGCCTGGCGCAAGCGCCAGCTCTACCGGCCGGTAAATTCCGAGTTCAGCGTGCGCTGCGGCAGAGGCCTGACTGGAACTTACCGGGCACCCGTTGTCACGCACCGACTGCCTGACCGGCCCTGGAGAGCCGGCCATGCGCGTCGAAGCGTCGAGGGCAACTGCCGAGTGTTCACGCGACTGAACGCCCGGCACAGTTACCCTTGGGTGCCTCGATCGGTGGGAGCCGCCCGCAAGCGCCTTGCGAGTGGCCGTCGCTGCCACGCCGGAGCGCGAGCAGCGAGCGCGTTTGCTTTTCACTTACCAGACGGGGCGAACTTGACGGTCCGCACTGTTGGCGAGCGCTGGCGATGCATTCAGCAACGCCACCACGCTCCACGCGATCTAAACGAATTGCTGTGTTCGCCGGTTGATGTACCGCGAACTTCCACCTCGCAGCTTGCACCCGGTTAGCCCCGAGATCAAGAAAAAAAACCGAAGAAAGAACAGTTTTTTTATCCACACCCTCGGATTTAGTTATCCACACTTGCTTCACATCCTTTTACACATCTATTAGTGATGGGGGAGACGCTCCGCGCCTCCCCCAAACCCCCTCGTCTCGCATGCTGAAGGCTTGCTCCAAATCCCCAAACTTCTCTCGTTATCCTGTGGCCCAATATTTTTTCTTTGCGGCCGGGAACCCCCCTCACGGGCGAAAAAACACTTGGTATGCCAAGTATCCATCCCAGTAGGCGAATGGGGCTGCGAGGCTGGTCGTGCTGAGACATCAGGCTGAGAGGCCACTTCGGGCAATGGATTCGAGCTTCGCGCGCGTGCACTCGTAGCCTTGCCGCATGTAGCGCGGCCAGTCACGGCGGTCGATGAACGAATCGTAGAAGTGCGCTCCCCTCACCTCGTTGTGTGACACTGGCGTAAGCAGGATCAAGCGTTCGCCGAGCGCCGCAGCGTGCTCTCGCGCCAGCTGCAAGAGTCCGGAAAACCGGAGCTGGCCGCTGGCTCGGAGGATTGCGAAGCGGCGATTGCGCCAGCCGGTGATGTCCTCTGAGGAGAAGTCTTCAGCCAGATAACAGTTTACGCCAAAAACGACGTCGATCGGCTGGTGCATCTGGAGGGCGGCAATCGGAAAAATATCGACGATGCCTCCATCGCCGTACAGATGTTGACCAAGCTGCACCGGTTCGAAAAATACCGGAATCGACACGGCAGCCCGGGCCGCGCGCGCTAGCGTCAATTCCGGAGTGGTGTCGGAACCGAGGTGCTCGACCCGGTTCTCATCGATGTTCCACACCACCGCCGACACCGGAACCCGGGTTTGTGCCAGCGTCATATCGCCCAAGATTCGCTTCAGCGTGCTTTCTAGGGCATCGCCTGGCATTAGCCCCCCGAATCGGCTGAAACCACGCCAGGCCGCCTGCCAAAGCTTAGTGTGATCCGGGTCCAGGTAATCGCGCCGTTTCACGCCCAACCAAAAGCGTCCCATTTGTTCGGCATCGAACCCGGCCGCCCAGAGGGAAGCGAAGAGCATGGACCCGGAACATGCGGATAAGACCACGACCTGGAGGTCCGCCTCTTCGAACGCTCGCCGAACGCCGCACAGCGAAGCGGTGGCGCCACTGCCTCCGGAAGCGACCAACGCAATGCGTTTTCCCTCGAGCGCGGGCACGCGCAATGGTCTGCGCTCTGGAAACAGGGGCTCGGAAAACCTCTGCGGCTCATCCGGTCCCCATCCGGATAGCGCAGCCGCCAACCGGGTTAGCAATTTCGTATCGTCACGCACGGAAAGAAAGAAGTCGTCGAGCCAGCTCTTGGCCAAGAAAAACCAGCGGAGGTTATTCGGTTCCAAGAGATCGCTTGCGCGGTGCACCCTGGTCATGCGCGGCCGATCCGGTCGCCCCACAAATAGCATGGAATCCACCTTGTTCCGCGGGCCGTTCTCAGCGATGCTCGGCAACCATGACCCAAAGCAGCACCTTTTCGAGTCTCGAAGCCCGCACGCTGACCGGACGCCCGGTAACCGTTTCCGAACCAGCGCTGCTGGCTTTGCGGGCGGCTTTTCGCGGCCCTATGTTGCGTTCCGGCGACACTACATATGATGAAACACGCAAGATTTGGAACGGCATGATCGACCGCCGGCCAGCTCTGATCTTGCAGTGCACGGGCGCGGCAGACGTCTTACAAGCCGTTCGGTTTGCTCGCGAGCACGGCCTGCTTTTCTCAGTGCGCGGCGGGGGGCACAACATCGCGGGGCTTGCCGCCTGTGAAGGAGGAATCCTGATCGATCTGTCGCCGCTCAAAGGCGTTTGGGTGGACCCCGGCCGACGGACCGCGCGGGCACAAGCCGGTTGCACTTTGGGCGACGTCGACCGCGAGACACAGCTTTACGGCCTTGCTGCGGTGTTGGGATTCGTTTCCACCACTGGAATCGGCGGGCTCACGGTCGGCGGGGGTTTTGGATACCTCACTCGCCGGCAGGGATGGACCTGCGACAACCTGGTGTCGATGGACGTGGTCACCGCGGAGGGAAAGAGTGTGCAAGCCAGCGCCGAACACGACTCCGACTTGTTTTGGGCGCTTCGCGGTGGGGGCGGCAACTTCGGCATCGTCACTTCGTTCGAATATTCGCTCTATCCCGTGGGACCCCAGGTGATGGCGGGCGCCATCGCTTGGAAGGGCGAAGATGCGCCGGAAGTGCTGCGCTTCTACCGAGAGATCACCGCGAGCGTGCCACGCGAGCTGGCTTGCGTGGCGGGTTTGCGGATGGCGCCGCCGGCGCCGTGGTTGCCCCAAGAGATCCATGGAAAACCGATGATCGCGCTGTTTGTGTGCCACACAGGACGCCCGGAGGACGGCGCCAAGTTGGTGGCGCCGATTAAGGCCTTCGGTAAGCCCGTCGCCGACATCATCGTCCCCCGCCCCTACGTCCAGATGCAAAGTCTGATCGATGCCACTCAACCCAAGGGGCGCCGATACTACTGGAAGTCGGAATATCTTCCCGGTCTCGAGTCGAACGCAATCGACACGCTGGTCGAGCACGCTGCCCGGATTCGGTCACCGCACTCCGCCATCCTTCTGTTCCAATTGGACGGCGCACTGAACCAGCTGCCGGCCGACCACTCGCCTGCCGGGAACAGAACCGCCAAGTACGTCCTCAACATAGCCGGGTCCTGGGAAAGCGCGCCGGAAGACGCCGTCAATATCGGCTGGGCTCGGGAGTGTTGGCAAGCCATTCGCGGGTTTTCAACCGGCGGCGTCTACGTCAACTTTCTCACCGAAGAGGAAGGCAACGAGCGCATCGCAGCCGCCTACAGCGCTCCAATCCTCCAGCGGCTCTCGGTGCTCAAACAAAAATACGACCCGGAGAACCTCTTCCGCCATAACAAGAACATCCCGCCGGCGAACGGAGCTTGAAGGTCAAGGAGGCGGGGGCGGAGGCGGAGGCGGCGGCACGCACACCGAACCCGTGGTTGTGGGATCTGCGAAGGTTACCGTCGCGACACAGGAGGCGGCCACCGACGAAAGGCGACAGAACGTGCAGTCGGTTGGCGTGATGCAGGTCTTGAAGCAGTAATTCCTCCCGTCCGTGTGCCGGACGCAGCGCGCGTCCATCGCGCAGTCGGCGTTCGACACGCAGTCGGCCTTGCCGCAGTAACCACCGTTGAAACCAAGCAGGCAATCGAGCCCGGCGGTGCAATCCGCAATCGCAACACAGGCAGTACCGGTATTACCGCAGACTCCGGGCAAACACACCTTTCTATTGGCGGATCCGCCGCCGGTGGATCGGCAGATGAAATACGGGCTCGCCTCGCGCTGGCAGAATTCTTGTTCGTCTACCGGTCCAATCCCACCATCCGCCGGCCGCAAGTCGCCGGGCTCGCAGCTCAGAAAACAACGCTGCCCCGCCATCGAAGTAAACGGCGAGCACACCTGCCGCAAATTCGTCTTGCACTCGTTCGGTGCCGCGCAGCAGTCCGAGTCGCTTCCGCATTGATGGGTGCAGTAACCACCCGAGACGGCCAGGCACTCGACGGCTCCTCGGAGCATGGTTGGATTGACCATCGGGTAGCAGTCGCTCGGACTCCTGCACATGGATCCGGTTTGTTCGGGACTGCCGGTGCCTCCGGTGCCGCCGACCGCTCCCTTTTTCTCATTGCCAGAGCAAGCCCCCGCCAAACCAAGCCCGCCAGCCAATAGCGCG
>DASXTY010000562.1:0-1729 GCA_036505155.1 Polyangiaceae bacterium
ATTCCCAGTCCCGGCATTCCCATGTGCCCCAGGCCGGCCATCGAATCCGCGAGTTTCCCACTTTTCATGGCGCGCCGCATCTGTCGCGCCGAGGCGAGATTACGTAAACCCGGAACGTTGCCCAAAAGTCCAAGGTTTTGGCCAAACCCGGACATCATTTGCTTCATGAACAAAAACTTCTGGACCAGCTCGCCGACTGCCGCCTCGGTTCGGCCGGAACCGCGCGCGATGCGCTGCACTCGAGACGGCTCACGAATTAACGAATGCGGATCTTTGCGCTCGATCCGCGTCATCGACTGGATCATGGACTCAATACGCAAGAGCTCCCGGTCATCCAGGTCGACCGCTCCGGGCGGCAACCCACCCATCAACCCACCCATTCCCGGGATCTTGTCCATCAGATCTTTGAGCGAGCCCATCTGCTGAATGGTCTTTACCTGTCTGAGAAAATCATCCAGCGTAAACTCCCCACCCAGCATGCGCATGGCGTCTTGCTCCGCCTGCTTCTCATCCACGACTTCTTCGAAATCCTGAATCAAGCCGACCACGTCGCCCATTCCGAGCACGCGACTCGCCATCCCCTCGGGTCGGAAACGCTCAAGCTTGTCCACCGTCTCGCCTAACCCGACGAACACAATCGGAGCGCCGGTGACTTCTTTGACACTGAGGGCAGCGCCGCCACGCGCGTCCCCATCCAGCTTGGTCAATATCACGCCGGTGAGGTCGAGTTGCTCGTGGAAGCGACGCGCCGTCTGGACTGCGTCCTGCCCGACCATCGCGTCGACAACCAAGTATATGTTGTGAGGCCGGACCTGATGCTTGATGTCGCCCAACTCTTGCATCAGGGGCTCATCGATGGCGAGGCGGCCTGCGGTATCGTAAACGATCACGTCGCGCCCGTGCTTTTTGGCGTTTTCGTCGGCCAAAATACAAATGTTGAGCGGCGTTTCCCCCGGCAGGTTGAACACCGGCACGCCGATCTGTTTTCCCAACACCTCGAGCTGCTCGACGGCAGCCGGCCGCTGCATGTCGGCGGCGACCAGCAAGGGACGGCGGCCTTGTTTTTCAAACCAGCGGGCCAGTTTGGCTGCGGTCGTGGTTTTGCCGGAACCCTGCAGGCCGACCATCATCACGCCGGTACGCCCGCTCTCGGCATAGTGAATCGGCTCGCCCTCCGCGCTCATCATCTCCACCAACTGGTCGTGGCAAATCTTGACGAACTGATCGCCGGCCGAGACGCGGTGCGTCTCGCCTCCATGCCGGACCCGGGTCTGCACGATTCGACCGTCAGCCTTACTCTCCACGGAGCTCAGAAACCGCTTGACCACACCGAGCTCGACATCGGCTTCGAGCAGCGACAAGCGCACCTCGCGCAGCGCCGCCTGAACGTTTTTCGGGTTTAGCTCGGCGAGCCCGGCCAACCGGTTCTGGGCCTCGCGAAATCCTCTGGTCAGCGTTTCGAACACGTCAGCGCGCGGTAATACCATACCCGGGGGTCCCACCCAACGTCCGTACCCGTGCCCGTGCCCGTGCCCGAGCCCGAATGGTTCCCGATCTTTGCTAGTGTCCTGAGTCCGCAATTCCTTCGAGAATTGCTGGACTGCCGCTTCGCGGCCCGCTGCTTCGCAGCGGCAGGCCACTATCTTTGTTCTGTAGGGGCGCCTCGCGCCCCTCTCGGCCTTCGGCCGATTCACCCCCAGAGAAAATTCGCTCCGCGAATTTTGCTAGT
>DASXTY010000563.1:0-2124 GCA_036505155.1 Polyangiaceae bacterium
AACCCGCACCGGATCTTCTTGAAACCGCACCACCGGGTCCCCGATGGTGTGCACGGTCCGGCTCTGTATATCCGGCATGCCGTCCACCCAATCGATGACCTCACCATGCTCGAGGTCATAAAACAATGCATTGATGGTGAAGTCGCGTCTGCGCGCATCTTCGTGAGCCTGGCCGAACACGTTGTCGTTGCGGATCAACAGATTATCACCCGCGCGTTGATCGTCCTGTTCCGGCGCGCGTCGGAAGGTCGCGGTCTCGATCACCTTTCCGCCTCCGAACAACACATGTACCAGACGAAAGCGACGGCCGATGATGCGCGAGTTACGGAACAAACGGCGCACGTCGTCGGGACGGGCGCTGGTAGCGACGTCGAAGTCTTTCGGCGAGCGACCCACCAACAAGTCCCGAACGCACCCGCCCACCAGGTACGCTTCGTAACCGTGCCGGGTCAGCCGACGCACCACCTTGCCCGCCTCCAGGTCAATACGTCCGTCATCGACGTCGAACGGATAACGGCGTGGAGATAGCTCGGCCAGTGGTGGTTGCGAGCGCACCTTCGGCTGGGGGCGTACCGGGACCGAATCACCAGCGTGCGCGCCCCGACTGCGGCTGCGGCCGCGTGGTGCGGAAGGTCCCTCGCTCTGAGTTATAGGCGTACGGGTCAGGCTACTTCGCCGAAGCAGAGCACCGGGTCCGGTGGCTGTCAAAAACCCGGGCGCTTTCTAAGTGGTCCTGGACGGCCCTTAGCCGATCCGCTACCGCGCGGCGGCGCGCCGAGGCCCGGAGCCTGCTATCCGCGAGGGCGAAGCTCCCAAGCGCCGGAGCGCTGCGCAGAGCCAGCGGTCGCGGCACGGTCCGACGCGCGCGCCGTGACGCGGCCAGGGAGCATGCGAAATAAGGGCGGGAGTGCGGACATCCGGCCCGCCCCAGCTCGGCGGAGTCCCGGGCAAAGCTCCTTCACGCTCCTCCGCCGCGGGAAACGGGAGCCAAATCTGCGGCTCCATTCCGACTCGCTGAAGCGCTGATCCATCCGGAAGCGCAAACAGCATGGTCGTCAATCGCAGCACGCCAGCGCCGGCGCTGTCGTCGAAATATTCCTGAACGCAACCTTTGCCGAAAGTTCGAGTCCCGATCAACGGGCCGCGCCCGTACGCGAGAATCGCTCCGGCTAACATCTCTGCTGCACTGGCGGTAAGCCCATCGACCAGCACCGCAACCGGCCCAGGCCAATAGCCTCCTTCAGCAGGAACCAACGCGTGATCGATTTCGATGTTCCCGCTGCGGTGCAAGAGCGAGAAGCTGGCGACACCGGGAAGAAAAACTCCGATGGCTCCCGCGGCGCCGTCGGCAGAGCCCCCGCCATTGCCCCGAAGGTCGAGCACGACGCCCTGCACCGAGCCGTCGACTTGCACCGTCTGGATGAACGCAGCCAGTCGGTCACCCAGGTCTTCCGCAATCTCCGAAAGTGCCACCACCAGCACCGTGCCGGCGCCGTAGCGGACTCGCTCGATGTTCAGCCCACTATCGCTTTCCGGTGATTCGGCGTCCTGGTCCGGAAGCTGGAAGTCGAGCTCGAGCAAATCGGGTGCCGTGCCGCGCGCGACCAGCACTTTGCGGTTGGTCTCCTTGCCCACCGGCTCGAGCTGAGACAGCTGTTCCAGTTGCTCGAGACTCAAGCCAGCAGTAACGATGCCCGCTACGCTAAGCACCAGATCGCGCTTTTCCAACGGTGGGGCCGGATCCTCCAGCACCCGCAGTCCGGCAGCCGTGCGCTCGATGTTCCCCCACAGCCGCGGTCCGGACTCAGCTGCTAGCTCAGCGGAGTAGAGCGACCACTCCTCATCCAACGGCGCCCACGCTCCATGCGCATCCACAAGCGACACGTAGGCGCGGACACCCGCGGCCAGCACCACATTGGCCCATTGCTGCTGGCTCAAATTCGGAACGAACCGCTGGGCTGCAACCGCTTGAAACGAATCGAGCTTCGGGGCGACCAGCGGCGAAAAGCCTCCGATGCGTTTGCCGAGCTCCGAAGCCAATCGACGTGCGGGACGGTGCACCGGCGAGTCTTCGAAGATCGATTCCGATGCCAAAGCGGTGGCACGCGCACGGGAAAGATGGGC
>DASXTY010000564.1:0-4151 GCA_036505155.1 Polyangiaceae bacterium
CGCCAAAGGAATCGCGCTCGGCAACCCCGCGCCTCCCGCAGCAGCGCTGGCGACCGGGGACTTCCACACGATCGGAGGCATCATTCGCAATAACTTCGTGCTCCGCGATCCGCTCGGGGGCGGCAATCACATCAGCCTTGAGCTCTCGAGTGCGAAAGACGTCAAGGTTTATAACAACACTTTCTACAGCGAAGACGCGACGTATTTTCGCCAGATCTCCTTTTCGGATTCGTCTGCTTTGGGTGTGACGAGCGGAATCGACCTGCGGAATAACCTAATTCGAGGTAAAATTGCGGATTTGACTGCGGCCAGGAGCGGCGGGTGGACTGAGCTGGGCGATCTGCAAGACATCGACGGCACGGTGATCCTACCCGCGTGGTTTGTCGACGTAACCATGGGAGACTTCCACCTGACGACTGCAGCAACCGGCGCCATTGGGCAAGGCGCGGTGCTCGCCGAGGTGACCGACGATTTCGACGCCGAGCCTCGTGCCGCTCCCATTGACTTAGGCGCCGATCAGAGAGTGGCGGCTTCGTCTGGCGGGAGCGGCGGTGCGGGCGGCGCTGCGGGGGCGGGCGGAACCGGTGGAGCTGTGGCGGGCGGGACATCGTCCGGCGGCACTTCGGGCGCAAATGGAGGGTCCGGTGCAATCGCAGGAGTTTCCTCGGGCGGATCGGGAGCAGCTTTGGGCATCGGAGGCGGCACCGCCGGCTCGGCGGGGATGTCTTCCGGAGGCAGCTCCGCGAGCACCGAAGAAGGCGGATGCGGTTGTCGAACCGCGAGCCGGCCGGCGCGAGTGCCATTGCCGGTTCTCTTAATAACGAGCTTTTTCATTTGCCGGAGGGGCTTCCGTCGGAGGCGTCGGTCATAAGTCGAAGCTGGCTAATCGTCGCGGGTTCGGAAGGAACCGTCCTCAGATGCTGACCATGAAAGCCCGATACGCGCTCAGGGCGCTGGCAGTACTCGCCCGATCTCCACGCGGCGAGCCGGTGCTGATCTCCACCATCGCCGAGCGAGAGGGCTTGCCGAAAAAGTTTCTCGAGCTCATCCTTCGCGAGCTGAAGCAACACGGAATTTTGGACAGTCGCAAGGGGCGCGGAGGCGGCTATTTGCTCAGGCGTGATCCAACGGAAATTACCCTGGCTCAAATCATCCGCATCTTGGATGGCCCCATCGCTCCGGTCCCTTGCTTGAGCCAAACCGCGTACCGACGCTGCGAGGGGTGCGTGGACGAACGCACCTGCGGACTGCGCTTGGTGCTCAAAGATCTTTACCAGGCTAACCTTCGCATTTTAGAAAACACCACTCTTACCGACGTCGCGCGCCGCATGAGCCAAGCAGAGGAGGCTCCGGCAACCATCCTTCGCTACTCGATTTGAAAGGCCATTTTGACATGAAGAGACGCAAACTGGGAAATCAGGGACTCGAGGTATCGGAGCTCGGCCTCGGTTGCATGGGTATGTCGGAATTCTACGGAGCTCGGGACGACGTTGAATCAATAGCCACCATCCATCGAGCCCTCGAGCTCGGGATCGACTTCTTCGACACCGCCGACGTCTACGGCCCGCTGACCAACGAAGAGCTGCTGGGGCGAGCCCTGCGCGGCAGGCGGGAGAGCGCCATCGTCGCCACCAAGTTTGGCAATGTGCGCGCTCCAGATGGCACCTTCATTGGCGTCGACGGCCGCCCCGAGTATGTTCGCACCTGCATCGATGCTTCGCTCCAACGGCTTGGGCTGGAGTTTGTAGACCTTTATTACCAGCACCGCGTGGATCCCAAGGTCCCGATTGAAGAGACCGTGGGCGCCATGGCAGAGCTGGTAAAAGCCGGCAAGGTGCGCTACCTCGGGCTTTCGGAAGCGGCCGCAGACACGGTGCGGCGCGCTCAGCGGGTGCACCCGATCAGTGCCTTGCAGACGGAATATTCGCTTTGGAGTCGCGACCCGGAAGGGGAAATCCTGGATACCGTGCGCGATCTCGGCATTGGTTTCGTAGCCTATAGCCCGCTGGGACGCGGCTTTCTGACCGGCGTCATCCGGCGCCCCGATGACCTTGAACCCGGCGATCGACGCCGCTTCTTCCCTCGTTTTCAGGGCGACAACTTGTCCAAAAATCTGGAGCTTGTAAAGCGAGCCGGCGAGCTCGCCCAGCGCAAAGGCGTAACCGCCGCACAACTCGCTTTGGCCTGGGTCCTGGCTCAGGGTGATGACATCGTACCCATCGTGGGTACCAAGCGGCGCCGGTACTTGGACGAAAACGCGGCCAGCGTTGAGCTCCAGCTAACCCCGGAGGAACTGAGCGAGCTGGACGACGTGTTGCCTCCAGGCGCCGCGCGAGGTGATCGCTACCCGGAAATGAGTCATGTAAATCGGTGAACTCAGTCCAAGGACACTTTTGGACCGTCGCGCCTTACCTTTGGAAGCGAGTGCGTCCGGAGAAAGCTCCGCCATTTGTAGCGTGGAGTACTGCCATTGAAGATCCCGACATGGGTCGAGTGCGTCTCACCGGTGCGCTGAGCACCGGGCCATCCTCCGACAGCCTGATCGTCATCGTGCATGGATTGGGAGCGAACGCGGAGGCTCAATACATGGTCACCGCCGCGCGCGCCGCGCAAGCGCTGGGCGCGGCCTCTCTTCGACTGAACCTACGCGGCGCCGACGGCTCGGGCGAGGACTTTTACCACGCCGGTTTGCACCGGGACATCGAACTCGTTATCGGAAGTGGGGAGGTTTCAAAATTTCCGAATCTATATATTTTGGGCTTTTCGGTGGGCGGACACGTTTGTCTCTCGTGGGCGGCATTCGGCGGCCATCCGCGGGTGCGTGCCGTGTGCGCCATCTGCCCGCCTTTGGACCTAGACCAAAATGTTCGAGCCATGGACGCTTTTTACGCGTACCCCTATCGCCGACACATCTTGCTCGGCCTGAAGCCCGCTTACGCCGCGGTTGCGCGACGCCGGCCGGTTCCGTTACCCTGGTCCCAAGCGCGGGGGATCTCCAAGATCCGGGAATGGGACGAGCGCATCGTCGCTCCGCGTTGGGGATTCTCGAGCGCGCGACATTATTACCGAGAAGTCAGCGCTGGTCCCAAACTCGGCCACATCACCACACCCACCCTGATAGTGACCGCCCGATATGATCCCATGATCCCGGACGGAACCTTGCGCGAATCGCTCCGGGGTCGCTCTGAGGCGGTCCGTGTGGAATCTCTGGTGCGTGGTGGACACGTTAGTTTTCCAGCCGACATCCACCTGGGAGTGCGATCCGCCCCGAGGGGGCTTGCTAATCAAGCGGTTGGGTGGCTCTTGGCCCGAGCGACGGCTTAGTCGGACCAGCTTCTGAGGCGTTTTCAACCCTCGCGCCGCTAACGCAATGGCGCTAAGCTGGCGACTCGAGAGATGAGCGGCCACTCCAAATGGGCAACCATCAAGCGTAAAAAAGGCGCTACCGACGCCGCGCGGAGCAAGATCTTTACCAAATTGACCCGCGAGCTCACCACCGCGGCGAGGATGGGCGGCGGCGACCCCGGAGGCAACCCGCGGTTGCGCAAGGCGGTCGGCGAAGCCAAAGCGCAGCAGATGTCCGCCGACAGCATCAAGCGCGCAATCCAGCGGGGCACCGGCGAAATCGAAGGAGCGCGTTACGAGGAGATGCTTTACGAGGGAACGGGACCGGGAGGCACGCTATTTCTGGTGGAAGTCATTACCGACAACCGGAACCGCACGGTGGCAGAGCTTCGCAAGGTATTCGAACGGCATAACGGCTCACTCGCCGGGTCGGGAACTGCGCAGTGGGCGTTCGACCGGATGGGAACCATCACGCTGGAGAAAAAAGACCTTCCGGAAGAAAAGCTGCTCCAGGTAGCTCTGGAGGCAGGGGCCGAAGACTACCGCGATGAAGGCGAAGTTTGGGTGGTGTACCTGCCGACCGAAGCGCTGGATAGCGTTACCGCCGGGTTCGAGGCGGCGAAGCTCACCATCGCCGAGAGCAAAGCCGCCTTCGTGCCCAAGACCCGAAAGCTCTTGAGCGGGCACGATGTGGAAGTTTGCCTGAGCCTGCTCGAAGCGCTGGACGACCACGACGACGTGCAGCACGTATTTGCCGACTTCGACATCGCCGACCAGGAGTTGCATCGGCTTACGGCAAGCATCTG
>DASXTY010000565.1:0-4810 GCA_036505155.1 Polyangiaceae bacterium
AAACGGACCAGCCTGAAACGTCTGCCCCACTCGGAAGTATTTATTGGTCATCCAGAGCTGCTCGAAACACGACGGGAAATATCGCCCGTCCGCGGCCCGCACCCGGAGCGTTCGCTCGCCGGTCACTTCGACGTCAGCGTCTTTCCCCAGCAGCGACAGCTGATAGTAGTGGACGCGTTCAGCCGAAAGCCCGCGCCGGATCTTCTCGCGCCAGGGCGCGTTGAGACTGGTTATCTGTCGGTAATCGCTGACCCCGGTGGGAAGGTCCTTGCGCAAGTGGAGCCCAAACAAGGTGGACGCTTCACGCTGGTGATAGTTCACGAAAAACACGTTGATGCCCGGCTCCGGCAACGCGGCGTAGGGGACATTCGCCTGAAGTGCTCGCCTGAGCTCTCCAAAACCGTTCTGAAAGTCGCGCACGATGAAGATACATGCCTGGCTGAGCACCGGGGCGACCAAGAGGTGAGCCACCACCAGGCTTCCGAGCACCCAGCGCGCCATCGACGAGCTCTGCCAGCGCGCATACGATTCCTGCATCATTCGTGCGACGATCCAAAAGAAACCGACCGACGGCAGAAACAGCAGTCGCGGATCGGGAAAACTGGTGGTGAGGATGGCTTGCCCGATCAGCATCCAGCCGATGAAGAACCAAAACGCGCGCTCTTTTCGAAGCCACCGCCACGCGATCACGAAAAATCCAAGTGTTATCAGGGCCAGCAACGCTGCCGGAGCCGGATAGTCGGTGACGGGTCGGTTCGACAGCACCAGCAGCGGCACGCCGGTCGCCAAAATCACGGCGTGGAAAAACCCCGACCGCAGGAAGTGGGCTGCCCACAGCGCGGGGTCACGGAGGGGGTTCACGTAATAGAGCGAGGCGGCTCCATGACCGTTCAAAAAATAAATGGCGACGTAGCCCAGCGTGAGGCCGAAAAGCCCCAATAGTAGACGGGACTCAGCGCGCAAGCGAGCCAGCGGGGAAGGCCCGACCGCGGGTGATTCGGCCGGAAACAGCGCGATGTGCAGGGCAACGAACAAAGGCAGTATCACTGCTGATTCTTTGGACAAAAGCGCAGCCGCCTGTGCCAGCACCGTAAGCGCCGCGTCGCGCAGCCGCCGGCTTTCGCGCCAGCGCAGATATTGCAAAAACGCCAGCATCACGAAAATGCCGGCGATGGTCTCATTGCGGTTCGAAATCCAGATCACGTTGAGCGCGTGCGCGTCATCCAGCGCAAACATGGCAACCGCTACCCCTAAAATCGCCGATCCCGCCGGGAGAAACCGGGCCAGCAGTCGCCACGCAACCACCACCGAGAGCAGGTACCAGACGATGCTCGTCACATGCGCGGCCTCAGGGCGCCAGCCGAAGAGCGTAAAATCGAGCCAGTGTGTCACCGACGGAATCGGACGAAAGAAGTCGATCCGGAGCGCGGAGCTGGCCCACCAGGGGACCAATCCGAAGGTCTTGTACAGCGCTACGTCTTCCGGACCGCGGATCAAACCAAACAGATCGAGTCGGCTGCGATAAAGCTCAGGCAACTCGCCCAGCGCAATGCGCTGGTAAAAGTCGTCGATCATGTAGCCGCACCGCAGAGCGGGCAGGTAGAAGAGCGCCGTGATGGCGAGCACGGTGACGATGCCGAGCCGCAAGGACAGCCGGCGCCCCAGCGCAATCGAGGGAATCGACCCGCGCCCCGCCGGCGCTTCTACTGCATCCAGAGCTCCGGTCGAGCCAACGACTTCGACATCGCCTTGCAGTCGGACTTCGTTCGCGCTCATGCCGCAGCCACTTCCACCTCGGGCGACAGGTCGGCGATCAGGCGGCGGTTCAGACGCCTTGCCCGCAGTGTGAGAAGAGCGGCGAGCGCGCTGAAACCGAACACGCGCAAGAGCAAATAAGCGGCCAGTTGGTCGGTCGCCACCGCCAGCGTCAGAAGGTCGATGTGCGGGCTATTGCTGAGCAGTGCCCAGAGCTTCATCGTCTTCCGTTGCGCCGCGACATAGCGAGAGGCGTGCGCGCCTTGCGGTGCCAGCGCGGCGCACTCGAGCCCGGCCGGATCGATGCGAGCGATCAGGCGGCGCCGGTTGCCGAGCTGCCAAACATACGCGCGCATGAGAAGCCGCCAGGGCAGGGACATGCCCGAAGTCTCCGCGCGCCGCAAGATTTCCGCGGCGCGCTCTTCGTCACCACCCGTGTGCGACCCGCCCTTGGCGAAGCGTAGGTAGGTTGCGCACTGAAAATCGTAGAGCATGACGTGGTGCGCCCACGCGATGTGCGCGCCCGCCGCAAGCGCCACTGGAAATACCGTGGTTCCGGTCCGCTCCGCCACGTGCCAAGCCGCGGCGGCGGTGGTTGCCAGGTTGACCAGGTAGTCGGCGGCCCCGTCGAGCGCATGGCCGGTCTCCGAGGAGGTTTTGCGCACACGCGCCAGCATCCCGTCGACCCCGTCCAGCAGTGCAGAGCTATAAAGCAAGAAAGCACCCGCCAGCAGCGCACCCCTGGACCCCGCGATCATGCAGCCCGCAGCTCCCAGGCCGGCAAACAGCGCCAGGACAGTGACCTGATTCGGAGTAAGCGACGTTTTCAGAGCCAACCGCGTCAGAAGCAGCTGCAATGGCCGTTTCAGGTACACGTTCGCCGGGTCTTCGACATACGAGGACTTGACGACATCGCTCAGCCGAATGGCCACTTTTTGAACCGCTCCCGCGCTCCGCAAGGTTCGTGCCATCCAATTTGCCGTCGAATATGTCAAGGTTTTTGGGTCTCGGGCCCCCACGCCTCCATGTCGCAGCGTGTCATCGGCGCCACATGGTGTGCCCCTAACGCACGGCGTTGCCACCTGCGTTACGCACCGAAGATCAACCAATAACAGGCCGGCCGGGGGGCCGGACAGAACGGCATCGGCCGCGGGTAAAGCATCTGTGCGCGACCGTGCGTGGCTTCGAGCCGGCGGCATGACGGATCGAAATTTGCTGAGTATGGTGAGCTCCGATTTGCGATCGGCAGCGCCTCCTGGTTCGAACGGATAACGTGTCCCCAAACGACCCGTATCCCCGATCCGACGAAGGACGATTGGAGCCCCCGCCCGCTTCGGGATACGCGCGCATCGAAGCCGGGCTGCAGCGCCTGAGCCGGCTTCAGCTCCAGCGCCCTTGGCTCTTGCTCACGGCCATGATGGCGAGCGCCGCGATCGCCGTGTTTTTTGCGCGACGCCTCGAGCTGCACACGGCTCTGAGCGAGCTTCTACCCGCGAACAAAGAAAGCGTGATCATCGCCGACCGGATCAACGAGCGACTGGCGCGCATGTCCACGTTGCTCGTGGTTGCCGAAGGCAGCGATAACCTTGGGCTCAAACGCTTCGTCGATGCGCTCGCGCCCGAGCTCAAGAAGATCGACCCCAAGCTCGCCGGAACCGTCGACGAAGGCGTGCAAAAGACGCAGGCCTTTTTCAAAGAAAATCGCCTGGTCTACGCGCCGCTCGATTTGGTGCAGCAGGTGCACGACGAGATAGGCGAACGTTACGACTACGAGGTGGGCAAGCAGATGGGCACGCTGGTCGACGAGGAGCCTCCGCCACCGATCAGCGAGGAAACCATCAGAAAGCGCATCGAGCAGCGGCTTGAAAAATCCCCCGCCGGTGGACAGTTCCCCGACGGCTATTACCTCGACGAGCAGAAACACGTCGCGGTGATGCGCATTCTCACCGGCATTGGCGCGGGGGATCTCGCACGCACCAAGCAGTTGACCGACGCCGTGGAACGGGCAATTGCCAAAGTCCAACCCCGGCGTTTCGATCCGGTGGTACGAGTTGGGCTCTCGGGCAATTTGCTTTCGAGCGCGGAAACATACCTCCAGATTCGAGATGATCTCACTCATGTCGGCATTTGGGGCGTCTCGGCGATCCTTTTGGTGGTGCTCCTCTATTACTTGAGGCTCCGCACCCTCTGGGCCATGGCGATCGCGGTGGGCGTCGGCACCAGCTGGACCTTCGGTCTGGCATATCTGACCATCGGGCACCTGAATTCATCGACCGGGTTCCTTTTCAGCATCGTCGTCGGCAACGGGATCAACTTCGGTATTATCTACATGGCGCGTTACCTCGAGGCGCGCCGCGATTCCGATGTTGCAACCAGCGTGCTGGTCGCGCATCGGGAGACTTGGAAGGGCACCCTCACCGCAGCAGCGGCAGCCAGCGCCGCTTACGGCTCGCTTGCCATCACCGATTTTCGCGGCTTCAAGCACTTTGGACTGATCGGGGGCACCGGTATGGGGTTTTGCTGGATTTCGACCTACCTGCTTTTGCCCGTGATCCTGGTGATTTTCGAGCAACTGCGGCCCATCCGACCTGCTACCGGCACCATCCGGCGTCTGGCCGGATGGTACGGGAGGCCGTTTGCAATCTTGGTGGGGCGCGCGCCCCGGCTCGTCATCGCCGTGGCCGCAATGATGACGCTCGTCACCGGTTTCCTCTCCTACCGGTACATAAAGCGCGACCCAATGGATTACAACATGAACAACATCGACAATGCGCTGCCGGACCGCCCGAGCGAAATACGGCGGCTGGCGCGGATTGCGGCCGGCGTGGTGGGCAGGCTCGGCTCCGAGGGTATCGCCATCTCCGTCGATCGCGTCGATCAGGTGTTGCCGCTCCAGCGCGCGCTGGAGGCCCGCCGAGATGCGACGCCGGGAAAGAAGCCTTTCGAGACCGTGCTCACCATCTTCTCGCTATTGCCCCAGGACCAGGAGAAGAAGATCGAGCTCATCCAGGAATCGCGCTCCACTCTGGAGCGCGCGCATCGACGGGGGTTCGTT
>DASXTY010000566.1:0-2421 GCA_036505155.1 Polyangiaceae bacterium
GCTGAAGCACACAAACACCAACGCTGCCGTGACCAGTAGGGTGACCCAGCCCCCCTCGGTGAATTTCTCGATGGTGGTCACGACCAAAATGGTCAAACACAAAGCCAGCGCGAGCATGTGGGCCCACAGGTTTCTCAACCAGCTTGGGTTCTTTCGGTGGCGGATCCAAAAGCGTCCCATCGCGAGATTGGAAAGGCTGAAGGTCAGAAATACGTTGATGGAATACATCACCACCAACTTGCTCACGCTGCCCCGTGTGTAGATCATCGCCGCACATGCTGCCGCCGCCATCAGAGCAACGCCGTTGCGCAAGCTGAGCTGGTCCGATAGCGCGGCAAATCGACGAGGCAGCCAGGAGTCGACAGCCATGTTGGCCATGACGCGCGGCCCTCCGGCGAAGCCCGCCTGGGCGGCGACGAACAAGAGCGCTCCCTCGCTCACCAGCGATCCGATGACCAGAAGGCTGCCGACGCGAAAACCGCCGAGCGACCACCCCCCCATCACCCGCTCCAGGAGGACCGCGTTCAAGGTCTTGCCCGGCTCGGGATGCACCCTGACCAGAAGGTACGCGAGCACCAGCCCGGCAGCGGTTATCGCCAAAGACGTGGCCATGAGCAGCATGGTTCGCTTGGCCGTTTGCACCCGCGGCTCACGCATCATGCCAACGCCGTTGGATACGGCCTCGATTCCGGTGTAAGTTCCGCCGCCCATGCAATACGCGTGAACGAAGAGTTTCAGAGCGCCGAAAGTGCCAAGGGCGCCGGCGGTGCTGGCGACGTTTCGGCGCACTTCGTGGCTGAGCGCGCCCACGTCTCCCAGATGCCCGCCGATCGCGACCGCCAGCAGCAGCGCGTGCAGGATCAGAAACGCCATGAAGATGGGAAGCAATGCAGTGACGGATTCTTTTACGCCGCGGAAGTTGAGGATGGTGAGCAGAGCGAGCCCGAAAAACGCCGTCGGTAGCTTCCACGCATGCAGGCTTTGAGGCAGAAAACTGAATATCGCATCCGCCCCGCTCGCGATGGAAATGGTAATGGTGAGCACGTAATCGACGAGCAAGGCCGCACCCGACACCAGACCGACTTGCCGATGGAGCAGGTGCGACGCAACCACGTACCCTCCCCCGCCCGACGGGAACTGTTCGATGATTCGGTTGTAACCGTGGCTGATGATGAAGACCGTGGCGGCGATGGCGATGGCGAGGAAAAATGCGAGCCCGGTGTGATCGCCGAGAGCGCGGAACGCCTCGTCCGGTCCGTAGGCGGACGACGAGAGTCCGTCGGCTCCGAGCCCCACCCAAGCCAAAAGCGCGACCAGCGAGAGCTTGTGCATCGCGTCGGGCGCTTTGATGTCTCTTGCGGGCCCGAACAACAGCCGGCGGAGTCTGTCCAGCACGCTCATGATTTTGCTCGCAGCCGATAATACCGGCGCCAGGCCGGGTGGGGATAGCCTCCGCCGTCGATTGCCGCTATAAGGGTGCGGGCCGAGTCAACGGCAAAAGGAGACACGATGGCCGCGTATACCTGCAGCAAGTGTGGCATGAGCGTCAACATCACGTGCGCGAAGTGCGGAGCAGAATTGGTGGACGATTCGCTGACGAAACCCGATGGAACCAAGGTTGAGATTTCCAAGTGCCCGAACGGGGACGGCAAGATCAAGTCGCCGATGTGCTGCGGCCAGGATATGAGCTGCGCGACCGGCTGAGCCAGCTCAGCACCCGACTCACCGGGCTTGTCGCGGGCCGGGGATGGTGTGCTCGCCTCGGTGAAATGGGCCGCTAGTCGAGATTCGGTGCATGTCCACGCCCCAGAGTGGCAAAAAATCCGGGGAGTTTAGGCCTTACGTTCCCCCGAGTGCGAGCCTGCGAGAGTTCACTCCGCTGCCGCTGATGGTGGGCACATTGCTGGGCATGGTGTTCGGAGCGTCGTCGCTCTACCTGGTGCTCAAGGTGGGGCTTACGGTGAGCGCGTCCATTCCGGTGGCGGTGATTTCCATCACGCTGTTTCGCGTGCTCTCGAAGCTGGGAAGGAGGAGCGCCAGCATACTGGAAAACAATATCGTGCAAACGGCGGGATCGGCGGGAGAGTCAATTGCCTTCGGGGTGGGGGTAACCATGCCGGCGATCGTAATCTTGGGGTTCGATCTGGAAGTGACGCGGGTGACGCTGGTCGCGGTGCTCGGCGGGCTGCTCGGCGTTCTGATGATGATTCCGCTCCGGCGAGCCCTCATCGTGGAGCAGCACGGTGCACTGAAATACCCGGAGGGCACGGCGTGTGCCGCGGTGCTGATTGCGGGGGATGACGCGAGTCGAGCCGCTTCTGGGTCTGGCGCCGGCGGCAACACCATCTTCTTAGGATTTGGAATCGGGCTCTTGTACAAGGCGATGATGGTGGCCCTCAAGGGCTGGAAGGACGTGCCGGA